>NZ_JAGN01000040.1 GCF_000526675.1 Atopobacter phocae ATCC BAA-285 | reverse complement strand
CAATCGGTTAATTGGCGCTGTCCTGATGGACACACATGACGAATGGCTCAGTTCTACAAGAAAGTATATCAAGTTTAACCAGTAAGAGAGTATAGAACATTGTATAGTATTTTACACAAGATTATGGACTTGACTAAAAAATTTGTAGATAATATTTTAAAAGAAATAACAATAACTGAATAAATTGTAAAGATATTATTCACTAAACTAGACCTTAAAGCAAAAGTGTGATAGTATGGGACTATCGAGTGTTTTATATAATTACAATGTAAAGCACTATTGCAAATTAG
This sequence comes from Atopobacter phocae ATCC BAA-285, assembly GCF_000526675.1. Classification (GTDB taxonomy): domain Bacteria; phylum Bacillota; class Bacilli; order Lactobacillales; family Aerococcaceae; genus Atopobacter; species Atopobacter phocae. Next base: position 16,311 of record NZ_JAGN01000040.1, on the reverse strand, counting down.
GAGGAATTTTTATATGACAGAATTAGAAAACAACGCACAATTAGAACAACAAGAAATCGGTTCAGAAACTCAAACAATGGAAGATGCTCTTGAGCAAGTTCAAGAAATTAGCATCGGTGATGTTGTAATGGGTGAAGTATTATCAATCCAAGATGATAACCAAGTTATCGTGGGAATAATTGGTAGCGGAGTAGAAGGTGTCGTACCTCGTAATGAGCTTAGTGCAACTTCATTTGATTCCATTACAGATATCGTAACTGAAGGCGACGAAGTTGAACTTGTTGTCATTAAATCAAATAAAGATAAAGAGAATGGAAGCTTTACATTATCACGTAAACGTTTAGAATCTAAAAAAGTTTGGGATGAAATTCAAACAAAATTCGAAAATGGTGAAACAGTAACTGCTCCAGTTAAAGATGTTGTTAAAGGTGGTTTAGTTGTTGATCTAGGTGTACGTGGTTTCGTACCAGCATCAATGGTAGCTAACTATTACGTAGATGACTTCTCAAGCTACAAAGGTCAAGAATTAGAATTCAAAATCATTGAAATTGAACCAAGTGAAAACCGTTTAATTTTAAGCCGTAAAGAATTAGCTGAAGCTGAACAAGCTGAAAAACGTAATGAATTCTTGCAAGAAGTTGAAGAAGGTTCTATTTTAGAAGGAACTGTAGCGCGTTTAACTAACTTTGGTGCATTCATTGATCTAGGATCAGTTGATGGTTTAGTTCATATTTCACAAATTGCTCATCATCATGTTAAAAATCCTGCTGATGAATTAACAATCGGTGACAAAGTTCAAGTTAAAGTTTTAGCAATTGATTTAGAACGTGGTCGCGTATCATTATCAATTAAAGAAACTCAAGCAGGACCTTGGGAAGCATTAGTTGAAGAAGTAAGTGTTGATGATGTTTTAGCAGGAACGGTTAAACGTTTAACAGCTTTTGGTGCTTTTGTTGAAGTTCGTCCTGGCGTTGAAGGATTAGTTCATATCTCTCAAATTTCTCATGATCACATCGCTACACCAAACGATAAATTAAAAGAAGGTCAAGAAGTTCAAGTTAAAGTTCTTGATATTAAACCAGAAGACCAACGTTTATCATTATCAATTAAAGCTTTAGAAGAAAAACCTGCTGAAGAAAAACCAGCGGCTTCTAAACCAAAGAAACAAGCTAAACCTCAAAAACAAGTTGAAATGCCAGAAGATGAATCAGGTTTTACATTAGGTGATTTATTAGGTGATCAATTAGCAAACTTTGCGAACGAGGATAACTAATCATTACTTGGATTTAAAAAGCTATATTTGTGAAGGGCTTGGGACTGTCAGTTCCGAGCTTTTCTTTTTCTAATAATACACACAAGGAGGGGAATATATGAAAATACCTACAATAGCAATTGTTGGACGTCCAAACGTTGGAAAGTCCACATTATTTAACCGATTAGTCGGTGAGCGTTTATCAATTGTTGAAGACGTTCCAGGAGTTACTAGAGACCGTCTATATGCACGTGGAGAGTGGTTAGGACAACCATTTAATGTCATTGATACAGGAGGAATTGAAATTGAAAATACCCCATTTATGGATCAAATTCGATTTCAAGCGCAAGTTGCGATAGATGAAGCAGATATTATTGTGATGGTAAGTGACATTAGAGCGGGCATGACAAATGACGATTTAATGATTGCTAGTATTTTAAATAAAAGTGATAAACCAGTCTTTTTAGCGATTAATAAGGTGGATAATCCTGAGCAACGTTTAGAAGTATTTGATTTCTATCAATTAGGATTAGGCGATCCGTATCCTGTTTCAAGTAGTCATGGACTAGGATTAGGTGATTTACTAGATGATGTATTCGCGAAATTACCGATTATCGGTGATGAAGAAAATGAAGAACATATTATTTCTTTTTGTTTGATTGGACGACCTAACGTTGGAAAATCCAGTTTAGTAAATAAAATTTTAGGAGAAGATCGTGTTATTGTTTCAGATATTGCTGGGACTACGCGTGACGCGATACATACGTACTTTAGAGATAAAGACGGAAATGAATTCAAAATGGTTGATACAGCTGGTATTCGTCGTCGTGGTAAGGTTGAACAAGGCACAGAAAAATATAGTGTTCTTCGCAGTATGCGAGCAATTGAAGAAAGTGACATTGTCTTAATTGTTATCAATGCAGAAGAAGGAATTCGTGAACAAGATAAAAGAATTGCTGGTTTAGCACATGATGAAGGTAAAGGTGTTATCATTGTTGTCAATAAATGGGATGCGATTGAAAAAGATACGCATACTATGAAAAAATTTGAAACAGATGTGCGTGAAGAATTTAAATATTTAAGCTATGCACCGATTTTATTCGTATCAGCCTTAAGTGGACAAAGAGTATTAGATATTATGCCTAAATTACTATTAATCCATCAAGAACGAATTAAACGTATTAATTCAAGTTTATTAAATAACTTATTATTAGATGCTGTAGCGATGAATCCTACGCCTACGGATAAAGGACGTCGTTTAAAAATATTCTACATCACGCAAGTAGCTATAAAACCACCAACTTTTGTAGTATTTGTTAATGATAAAGAATTAATGCATTTTAGCTATATTCGATTTCTAGATAACCAAATTCGTGAACGCTTTGGTTTTAAAGGGACACCAATTCGCCTAATTACAAGAGAAAGAAAGTAATAAATACGAGCATAACATATTAAAAATTTATTCTTTATTAATCAATAGTTTTTAGTTAAAACCATTTAAAATTCATTGTTATTAATGTATTTTTATGCTAAAATAGTTTAAGGATAAATCGTAAGATTTATTTACTCTCTATTAATAAATAGAGGCGAAAGATGTCATAGCACATCAGGTTGAGGAGGTGAAAGTCAATATGGTTAATAAAGCTCAATTAGTTGAACGTATTGCAGAAAAAACAGAATTAAAGAAAAAAGATGTTACTTCTACAGTAGACGCTTTATTTGAAGTGATTGAAGAAGCGCTTAAAGATGGTGAAAAAGTTCAAGTAGTTGGATTTGGAAACTTTGAAGTACGTGATCGTGCTGCTCGTAAGGGTCGCAATCCACAAACTGGTGAAGAAATTCAAATTCCAGCAAGTAAAGTACCTGCATTCAAACCAGGTAAAGCATTGAAAGATGCAGTTAAAGCTTAATTAAATAGTAATTAATGTTATTTTACATTTGGAATAACATAAAAATAAAAAGGAGAAAGCTCAAGCTTTCTCCTTTTTGTATCTTATCGTTTAAAGTGCCCTTTATCTTATTGTTAATAAAGTGCAGAAATTTGAGCCTAAATTTTGAAATAAAAACTATCAGTTAAAAAGGAATAAAAATTTTCGATTTATGATAAACTATAAATAAAGTAGCGTAAATTTTATTTAAAGGGTGAGTGCATGTTTTTTAATCAAATCAATCAGTTCATAAGTGATAATGAATGGGATCAATTGAATTTATATATAATGAAACATCTCGATGAAATCGCTCAATTATCTTTTGATAAATGTTATGAAATTATTGAAATTTTACTTCATTATGATTATCGTTTACAAGTAAGAGATTTATTAATAAAATATATCGAATTAAACCCGCAATCTACTTATAAAGAAGAAATGACAATTCTCTTAGCGACTATACTACATAGTTTAATGGAAAATGATGAAGCTTTATCATATTTATATCAAATTAATCAAACATCCGATGCTTATTATGATCGTTTGATGATTGAGGCATCTATATATGAATCAGAAGGCGATATTGAAATGTCTCAATACAAACTGTTACAAGCACAAGATCGATTACCAAATTTAGAAAATGAATTGTCAATAATAGAAGGCAACTTAATGATGGGCTACTATGAAAAAGTAGAAAAAGGATTAGACGAATTTAAACGTCATTTTTCAAATGAAATAGATTCCAAAATTAAGGATCAATATTATATCCTATTATCACAATTAGAAGAAATATATCAAGACATAGAAGGAGCGATCCAGTCAATTGAAAAAGTTTCCATGCAGTCGCAAACTGAATTGTTAAAATTAAGATTAGTTAATTTATATTTAGAATTAAATAATCTCACGCAAGCAAAAGAAAAACTAAAAGATTTTCCTAGTAGTAACGTAAAGACGCGTCTTGAAGCAAAAATTTCAATGAAGGAAAATGATTGGACACATGCGATGACTTTGTTAAAACCGATTGTAAAACAAGATGTGACTGATATTGAGGCAGCTTTTTTACTTATTCAAGTATATAAGAAAGAAAGATTATACGTTCAAGCGATTGATGTTGCGGAAAATGCCATATCTGTCCATCCACACGTTGAGCATTTAAATCGCGAATACATTGAATTGCTAAGAGAATTAGAAGCTTATGATAAAATCATTTCTTTAAATGAGGACCTCAAGTATCCTTTTAAAGACGAACCATGGTTTTTATGGGCTCTTGCTTTGGCTTATCAAGAGGAAGAAAAAAATGTTATTGAAACAAAACAAATGTTTGAATCAGCTTATTTCAGTTTTAAAGGTTATCCAAGTTTTATAAAAGATTATGCTCATTTTTTAAGAGAAATTGGCGACAAAGCACAACTAAAAATATTATTGGAAACAGCTAAACAAGATGATGTCTTTTCAAGTGATTTAGATTATTTGGAGGAATATTTGTATGACACATTCTAGCAATGATAAAAAACGATTTTTGAAATGGTTTATTGAAAATTATGAGTTAAGTCGTCGAGAAAGCTTGTGGATTTTAAATTATTTATTAAATCATGATTTCATTCTTCCGCGTATTCATTTTTCAGACGACGTTCATTTAACTGATAACGGTTTAGTTATGAGTATCAAAGATGCACCAGAGCGTTCATTTGAATACTACCAAAATGGTCGCTTAATTCAAGATCCTGAAATCGCCTTTCATGAATTGCGAACAAATTGGCGTAAAGATTTTTATGTCGAATTATTATTTGATCATTCTTATGAAACGTTATTATCATTCAACATTTATGAGGCACATCAAGAACAAGACCAAGAAGAACTTGAGAAAAAAAGTGAAGCAACTGATTCGGCGCTTCGTTCAATCAATCGGATGTTAAAAGAAAATCAATTAAAACAAGCAATTGATCGTGCTTTAGATGATAATGATTTTGAGACTGTCAAAAAATTAAGTGACGAACTAATAACTTTAAAGGAAGACTGATATGCAAGTAAAACTTACTCATGAATTATTTCAAGAAGCTATACCAGTAATTGAACAAATTGAACAAGCAGGCTTTGAAGCATATTTTGTTGGCGGGAGTGTAAGAGATATTATTTTAGATCGTCCGATTCATGATATCGATATCGCGACTAGTGCAACACCTGAAGAAATAAAATCAATTTTCAGTCGCACAATCGATGTGGGGATTGACCACGGTACGGTCATGGTACTTTTTGAAAAAGCAAGTTATGAAATAACTACATATCGTTCAGAAGGTACATACTCCGATCATAGACGTCCTGATCAAGTTGAATTTGTAAGAGATTTGAAAGAAGACTTATTAAGACGAGATTTCACAATGAATGCTTTAGCATTATCGCGTACTGGTCAAATAATTGATTACTATGACGGGCAAGGTGATATTAAACGACAACAAATAGCTTGTGTTGGTAATCCTTATGAGCGTTTTAATGAAGATGCATTAAGAATAATGCGTGCGCTAAGATTTATGGCACAACTTAATTTTACGATCTCTCATGCAACACTAGAGGCAATTAGAGCATTAAATGAGCAGTTAAAGTTAATATCAATCGAACGTATGACAATTGAGTGGCATAAATTATGTTTAGGAAAAGCTTACCCCCAAGCGATTCGATTAATGTTATCAAGTGGGGTAGCTGAACAATTACCAGCTATAGACTATTTTAGAAAAAGTTTACATATATTGACTGAACATCCAATTCAATGGCGCGATGAAGCGGATGTGTGGACGACTGTGCTGTTCCTATCAAATCATTCATCAGATATGGTTCATCACATTCAAACGGCTTATAAGTTATCTAATCAATTAACACAACAGATTAAACAACGACTTTTAGCTTTAAATCAATTAAACACGCGTTTGGACAAGAAATGGTCTAATAAAGAATTATATGAATTAAACGTTAATATTGAGTCAGCTGCTCATTTAGCTGCCCAATTGTTTGAAGATTTTAAAGACGATGATGCATCCTTAAGATATAATACATTGCCGATTCATAGTAAACGAGATATTGTCGTAACAGGGAAAGAATTAAAACAATTGATTCCACCTTCTTCAATTTATAGCGTTATTTTAAACGATATAGAAGAAAAAATATTGAATCATCATTTACAGAATGAACAAAATGAATTATTGGATTATATACAATTTAATTACAAAGACTATTTATGTTTTTAATTTTGAAAGACGATTTAAAGTTTGCTATAATGACGATAGAAGCGAGTATTGAAGTGTTTTCATTTACTCGAATATAACAGTTAAAAACGAAAGAGGGATAATTATGAAAAAAGTTATGTCAGCTTTAAGATTTATTTTGCGCAATGGAGAAACATGGACAGTGAACCGTAACTTGATTGGTGATTTATGGATTAAACAAGTTTCTACTTCTTTTGGACGAATTAATGGTGGTGGCTTCCAAGAAATTCATCCATGCGAATCAATTAAAATTGAAATATTGCCAGAAGCAGATAGTGTACTTTCTGAAGACATCAACTTAGGTGGTCTTGAATCAGGTATGTTTGAACGTGTAATGAAGCATCCTGATATTGAAATGATGGATATTTTATATCGTGATTTAGAACATCCAAAATCAGATACAATTGTTGCGAAAGATCGCATCTATTTCCCTTATACACCAGAAGATGAAGATGGAAACGATAACGGCTATCAATCATCAAAACTTGGAAAAGATAATCATTTATATTTAGTGATTGATCCAAATAATCATGTTGATGACATTTATCCAGAAGTGTAGTCAATCGCTTAAACATTAAATGAGGCTGATTTTTCAGCCTCATTTATTTTTATCAAACGATATATTGTAGAAAGGAGTAAAAGTATGAACGAACCGATTTATGCAGTAGTGGATGTTGAAACAACTGGCACAGACTTTGAAAATGGGGACCGAATTATTCAAGTAGGCTGTGTGATTGTCAAAGGGCAAGAAATTATCAACTCGTATGATATGCTTATACAACCAGAACGCCCAATCCCAAAAGAAATTACTGCATTGACTAAAATATCAAATCATGACGTTCAAGATGCAATGACTTTTGAAGAAGTCGCTCCTTTTTTACATCAAATGCTATCAGAATGTATATTTGTCGCACATGGGGCAACATTTGATTTTCATTTTATAAATGAATCTTTTAAAATGTGTGGTTTTCCTTCCTTAGAAGTTTCAGTAATCGATACGGTGGAACTCGCTCAGGTCGTTTACCCAGAAATAAACCGTTACAAACTTTCATTATTAGCTCAAGATTTGAATATTTCTTTAAAACATGCACATTCTGCATTTTATGATGCCTACGCTACTGCAGAAATCTTAATCAAATGTGAAGAGCGTATTCGTACATGGTCAATTTCTTTTATTTCAGAAATCATTCGTCATCAGGAAGCATTTTTATCTGACAATGTAATTTTTTTTGAAGGGATTCAAAAGTCGATAGAAGAAAAGGGTAATGAACATAGTAATCATTTAGTTCGAATTTTCCCCAAATTATGGATTAATCAAACTTTTTTTAACCATTTAAAATTGCTTGAAAATCAATCGATTATAGAAAAGAACGATAAAAAAGATAGTTTTTCATCGGCCATTCATTTAATGAAACATCATGATATGAAGCATGATGCTTTAAAAATGTATGAGTTAGCAAAAGAAGAACCTCTTTTAATCGTTTCTTCAGATCAAGCACTCAAAGATTTTTTTCAAGAAACAGATGTAACAGTTAATCAATTGCACGCTGCATATCATTATATTCATCTCGAAAAATTTTATGACTTATTTAATCGATTTAAGCAGCAATCACGATTTTCAAAGTTAACATTACTGGCCTGCTTTGTTTGGTTATCTTTAACGGAAGATGGATGCTTAAAAGAGCTAGGGCGGATACCACGTGACCAAAAAATAGTTAATCAAATTGCTTGTCGTCCGACAGATACTTATACAACCTATAATGCATATGGAGCTAACCTTTTAAAAAGTCAACAAGCAACTGTTCTTTTAATTTCACCGACGTATTTTTTAAATTATGGTCCATTATTTAAACGCAGAATGATTATACACCATATAAATGACCTAAAGAAAAGATTGGTCCACTATCAAACGATAGAATTGAACATGCATGAACTCCAAAAGTTTGTAGATGAACTATCACAAGCAGAACAACAGCACATTAAAAAGAATCAAGCGCTAATTATTAATCAACATATTAAGCAACTAAATCAATTGTTAAATGGCGCAACAATTAGTTATCATCGACTGATTGATGAACAAAGTCAAATTACAGCTTCTTTTAATGACAAAGAATATGTTTATTGTGCGCAACAAGTGTTACATCAATCCGAATTGTTCGATTATTTAGAGCGTATTCAAAAAACTTGGGAATTTATTCAATCTTTCTTAGTAACTGAACAAATTCAAAAGGCGCATTTGTCACTAAAGTCTTTAAAAAAGTTATTAACATATGATTCACGTTATATATTGGAATTATCAAAAGACTTATTGAATATACGAAAAATATTAGTATTACCAGAGCAATTATTAATCGATCAGTTGAATCAATACCCGGGTGATAAATATATTTTTTACTTTGATCAACAAGAGGTTAATTTTTTTAATGATACAATTAACGAGTCAAAAAATGAAATAATTGATCCAAATATGCGTCCACAATTAAATATTATTAATAAAGAAGACGCTCTTTCGAATGACAGAGAGAAAGAAGAATTACATCAATTATATGAACAAGTAATCACTCAATATCAAGCAAATACACAAGCGACTTTAATTGTATGTTCTTCTCAAAAATCAATTGAATACTTATATCACTTATTAAAAGTTGATTATTTTGATCAATTATTAGCCTTAAATATGACAGGTAAACCAGACGTCATATTAAAATCGATTGATTTAATCATTCATCCAATTATTTTAACTACACCGAGTCTTTTATCAATGTATAATTGGAGTCATTTAAACATACAGTCTATATTTATCGCTAAATTACCATTTGCATATATGGATGATCCGCTCGTTCATGCAACAAGGGAATATTATCACCTAACTCATCAAAACTTTTTTAAAGAGTGGTATTTCCCACAAATGATACATAGTTTACGACGAATCTTTTATTTAACCAATCTCAATAACAATGCTCATATAAATTATTGGTTATTCGATTCGCGCTTAAATAAAAAAACTTATCGCATAGACTTTTTGAAAGTTTTTCGTAAGGAATTTCAAATTGATACGTTTTAAAACAGCAAAGTATAAGGCATTAAAATTATGTAAATGCACTATAAATTGCTAATGTTTTCGTGTATGATAGACAAGAGAATGTGGTAAAAGTTTTGGAGGAATTCAATGAAGAAAAAGATAATTCACACCTCTATAATCATTGTCTTATTATTAATGATTGTACTCGTTACAATCTATCAAAAAAGCCAAGCACCACTGTTTAAGGCTGAAGAGCGAGCCATTGCATTAGTTAAGAAAAAACATCAAATTAAGTCTGTTCAAAATTTTTACTGGTTTCATTCAAAAAAATCATATTGGACAGTTGAAGCAATTGATAAAAAAGATCAAGTCTTTTTCAGTGTAATTGATACTAAAAATAAACATGAAAAAGTATATTTAGAAACAGATATTCTAAATGAAAAAGAAGCTAAAGCAATTACAATGGATGAATTGAAGTTGACCGGTAAGGAAGTAAAAGAAGCTCGTTTAGGTTTAATAGATAATGAACCCGTATGGGAAGTTAATTATAAAAAAGGTGCTTCTATGGGCTATTATTTTTTGAATGCTAAGTCAGGTCAATGGATTAAACATATTTCTAATATTTAGACAAAGGAAGGAATAAAACTATGAGTTATTTGACAATTTTAGAAGCAAAAAAACATATTGGTGAAGATATTAAAATTGGCGCTTGGATTACAAATAAGCGTTCAAGTGGTAAAATTATTTTCTTACAACTTAGAGATGGTTCTGCCTTCTTCCAAGGAATTGTGCTAAAAAATGAAGTAGGAGAAGAAATGTTTGAGTCTATTAAACATTTATCACAAGAGACATCTGTTGAAATTTTGGGAACTGTTCAAGAAGATACAAGAAGTTCATTAGGTGTAGAAATATTAGTTAAAGACTTACAAGTAATTGGTTCAAGTCAAGAATATCCAATTACTCCAAAAGAACATGGAACAGACTTCTTAATGGATCATCGTCACTTATGGTTACGTTCTTCAAAACAACACGCTGTAATGGTTGTTCGAAACGAGTTAATTCGTGCAACATATGAATACTTTAATCAACATGGCTTTTTAAAGATTGATCCACCAATTTTAACAGGTTCATCACCAGAAGGAACAAGTGAATTATTCCATACAGAATATTTTGATCGTGATGCTTACCTAAGTCAATCTGGCCAATTATATATGGAAGCAGCAGCGATGGCTTTTGGAAAAGTTTTTTCTTTCGGCCCAACTTTCCGTGCTGAAAAATCTAAAACACGTCGTCATCTGATTGAATTTTGGATGATGGAACCAGAAATGGCTAATACAACGCAAGATGAATCTCTTGAAGTGCAAGAAGATTACTTATCATATATTATTAAAAGTGTTATTGAAAATTGTCCATTAGCTTTAGAAACATTAGGACGAGATATAGAAGTATTAAAAACTTATACAGAATTACCTTATCCACGTATTAGTTATGATGATGCGATTGAATTATTAATTAAAAATGGATTTGATGATATTCAATGGGGTGATGATTTTGGGTCGCCACATGAAACATTTATTGCTAGTCATTTTTCAAAACCAGTATTCATTTTAAATTATCCTAAAGCGATTAAACCATTCTACATGAAAGCTCATCCAGATCGTGATGACGTTGTATTATGTGCCGATTTAATTGCGCCTGAGGGATACGGTGAAATTATTGGTGGTTCTCAACGTGAGGATGATTTAGAAACAATGATTAGTAACATCGAAAAACATAACTTACCAATTGAAGAATATAAATGGTATGTAGATTTATTAAGATATGGTGGAGTGCCACATTCTGGATTTGGATTAGGTTTAGAACGTACAGTAACATTTGTTTGTGGTATTGATCACGTTCGAGAAGCTATTCCGTTTCCACGTTTATTGAACCGTATTTATCCTTAATTGGTAGACATGAAGAAGGAGAGGGAATGATGGCAAATTGGCTCGAGTCATCTTTTGTTACGATTCCTTCTGTATTATTAGAGCATTATTCATCAGTTGGTTTAACGCCAACTGAAATGATGCTCTATTTACATTTATGGAGTAATCGTAATGGTAAGTATAGTAATCCAAACATGACTAAAATTGAAGAGGAAATGGGAATTGACTTAAATCAAATTTATGCATTGATTCAATCTTTAATAGACAAAAAAGGTATTTTATTAGAAACAAGTTATACAACGAATGGGAAACAAACGCATCATTATAATCTATTTCCTTTAATTGATTTAATTGATTATCAATTATCTATGAACGATAAAGAATTAGAATATGTTGATGAACATGATTTAATTCAATCGATTCAAACAGAGTTTAATCATCAATTGAGTCCAATGGAATTAGAATTAGTAAAAGAATGGGTACAAAAATATCATTATCCGTTAGATATGTTAAAACGCGCTTTGAAAGAAACTGTTTTAAATAAAGCAAATAGTCTCAAGTATATGGATCGTATTTTATCAAGATGGGAAGATTTAGGTTTAACTACTTCACAAAAGATTGATGACTATTTATCGCAAAAGAGACAATCTCCGATTAAAAACAAAACGACTGCATCAAGTGGACAAGTCAATATTCCTCTAGAAGATTGGTTAAATGGTAATTAATTTATTTATAAAAAGGAGTAAATATGTCAAGTGATATAAATATTAGACACATTCTCGATGTCATGGCTGAAATGTTTCCTGAAGCAAAAGCCGAACTCGAACACGATACACCTTTTCAATTATTAGTAGCCACTATTTTAAGTGCACAGGCAACAGACGTATCGGTAAATAAAGCAACAAAATCATTATTTAAAAAATTTGGCACGCCAGAAACAATGGCTAAAGCTTCTATTTTAGAAATCGAATCAGAAATTAAAACGATTGGTTTATATCGTAATAAAGCGAAATTTTTGAAAGCTACTGCTGAACAATTAATTGAAAAATATAATGGAGAAGTTCCTACTTCAAAAAAAGAATTAGTTAAGTTGCCAGGAGTGGGAGTTAAAACAGCAAATGTTGTTGTTAGCGTTGCTTTTAATATTCCTGCTATTGCAGTCGATACACATGTTGAGCGTGTATCAAAACGATTAGGTATCGTTCCAAAGCAATCGAGTGTAACACAAGTTGAAAAGCAATTAGAAGCAATTATTCCTAAAGAGGAATGGTCTATTTCTCATCATCGATTTATTTTCTTTGGTCGATATCACTGTACTTCGCGTTCGCCTAAGTGTGAAGCGTGTCCATTAAAAAAGGAATGTGTCTATTTTCAAAATCTATAAAAAAACAACCAATTCTCTTTCTGAGAATTGGTTGTTTTTTTAGTTTGTATCGGATCCTGTTACGCTTTCTGGATTAGTCGGTGGACTATTTGGAGATGGGGTAGTATCGTCTGACGATTCAGTATCTGTTTTATTACTTGACGATGAATCAGGTACTGTAAACGTATTTGATACACTGTCACTTTTCTTACCTTTGGAAAAAGCAGTAATTGAAATTGAAATTGAGTCACCAGGATCAACATTTGTTACAGTTAATGAGTTTTCTTTTAATTTAGTAGTTTGTCCATTAACGGATACTTCATACTCTAAATCATCTATATCAGGTCCAATCCATGTAAAAGTCACAGAATGAGCTGCCGCATTGTACGTTGCATTAACATTTGTAGGTGCCTCTAATTCTGGCTTAGGCTTTTCAAAGTATAATGTGTTAGCTGGCAAATGTCCTTTTATAAATAATTCGTTTCGAATCATATTAGCCGGTGTGTATTGACCAGCTAATGCAAGGGGTTGACTGCCCAATACGATTGCTTTACGGACAACATTATTAGGTTGTTTCCAATCAGATGGAGCAGCTTGTGCGTTAAAATAATTCATCATTTGACGATAAATCAATTTAGAAATTTCTTGATCTTGGTAATTTAAAGCATGTTCTGTTTTAAACGGATCATCATAACCTGTCCAAACAGAAATAACGTTATCTTGAGTGTATCCAACAAACCAAGAATCAGGTACACCTTCAGAACCCACAAGCCCTAACTGTTTCAATTGATCATCAGTGTAGTTGCTCGTTCCTGTTTTTCCAGCTTCTGGTAATCCACTATTAATATTTGAAGCTGTTCCATAACTAAATACATCTTTTAACATATCAGTTACCATATAGGCAGTTTCAGGTTTTAATACTTGATCTTGTGATTGATTCAATTCTATTTCTTCACCATCTCGCTTAATGATACGAGTGACTCCGTGAGGCTTTTGGAACATGCCTTCATTTGCAAAAGCACGATATGCCCCAGCTAATTTTAATGGTGATACTTCGCCTGTAATTGAATTAGCTTCTACTAATCCATTACTTCCGTGATTATTTAAGCGTATATCTAATTTTTTAAGAAAAGCATCGATATTATCTCGGCTATTTTTTTGGAAAATTTTTAACGCAGGAATATTTCTAGAATAGGCTAGAGCTGTTCTTGCAGTCATCGTTCCCATATAATCGCGGTCCCAGTTATTAATGGGGTCGCCATTAGAATATTTATAAGGTTCATCAACGATTGTTTCACCTGTAGACATGTGTGAGTATTCAATAGCTGGACCATAATCGGTCAACGGCTTAATTGTTGATCCGATAGAACGTTTAAGTTGAGTTGCACGGTTATAGCCTAATAAGACTTCTTGATGACGTCCACCTATGATCGCTTTAATGCCACCAGTTTTTGAATCCAATACGGTGACAGCGCTTTGCATATCTTGATCGCGATAAGGAATAACGTCACTATTATTGACTAAATCATATAATTTATTTTGAGCGTCCGTATCAAGTGTTGTATAAATTGTTAGACCATCTTTGTAAACATCCAAATCGGTTTCTCTTTTTACTTCATCGACAATGACTTGAATAAATGAATCATTAACTAAATCTAATTCATTTTCAGTATGTTCAGTAATGAGATTCTGTTCAAGTGGTTCATTAATAGCTTCATTATAATCTTCATCTGAAATAAATTTCATGCTATGCATTTGTTGAAGAACCAAATTCCGACGTCTAGTTGCTTCTTCTGGATGACGATATGGATCATAATTACTTGGGGCTTGTGGCATCCCAGCTAACAGGGCAGTTTGTGCTAATGTTAACTCGTTTAATGGTTTATCAAAATAATATTTAGCAGCAGTGCGAACACCAAATACGTTATTAGCTAAATAGATTTTATTTAAATAGAGTGTTAAAATTTGTTCTTTTGAGTACTCGTGTTCAACTTTTAATGCGAGAATAGCTTCTTGAATTTTGCGTTTAAACGTTCGATCAGAATTAGCTGTCGAGAATTTAGACAGTTTAATCAACTGTTGTGTAATCGTACTTCCACCTTGAGAAAGAGATTTATTTTTTATGTTTGAAACTGCAGCTCCGACAATTCGAATGGGGTCTATTCCAAAATGTTTATAAAAGCGCTGATCTTCAATTGAAATAATCGCGTTTTTCATTTGTTCTGGCACTTCACTAGCAGCAACAATTTCTCGATTTTCACCACCAATTTCAGCAATTAATTCTTCATTGATATCATAAATCTTAGTTTCGACACTGCCTTCTAAATCAGCAGCTGTTAATTCAGGCGCAGTTATAGCAAAATAACCAACAGTTAAGCCACCTCCGACAACGACTAATGCGATTACAAACATTAGAAAAGAAAATATTTTTTTTAAGACAGAACGTTTTTTCTTAGTTCGACGTCTGTTCTTTTTATTTCTCGATTGATTCATCTGAATCCTCCTTTAGAAAATCTAAATAGTGATCAACAGCTTCAATATAAGCTAATCGAGGTAAATAACCCATTCGAATTGGAAAAGAAGAATGAGCAATTACATCGTAGGGAATAGATTGTTTTAATTTTCTATTATCCCAGTATTCTTTTATTAACGAAAAAGGAACTAAATAACATAGTTCGTAATGCTTAAAGTACATTATGACAAAACTAATTCCGCCTTGTTTTTCACATGCATCCATATGTTGAATTTGATGATGTGAAAAATTGTCAAGAGGGAAGCGCGTTTTTAATTTAGTAGTTTTTGCTTCAAAATCAAGGTATAACCCGTTGTATACACCGTTATAATCAGTTGTCGAAGCTTCTTTATAATATGCTTCAGTTATTTTGACAGCAGAACGTTTAGGATAATCTACTTTAACAATTTGAATGGGCGTAGGCTTCTTATGAATAACGGCTATGCCACGATTTAAATAGTATTCGTTTGACTCATTCAACCAATCTTCTAATCGCATCCCTCTACGAGCATGCGAGGTTGATGTATGAGTTAATGTCCGCCGGTTCATCCCATTTGGATAATTAATCATTCAAACACTCCTCTATACTTTATTATATCAAAACATATGATTGAGTGATACGTTATTAACGAGTCTTAACAGTTCGTTAAATTTATTTAATATTTATCTTTAATAAATAAATTCGTCCAAAATAAAAATATACCACTTTATTAAAAAAATAAAAGAGAACTGACCGACAAAATACATTAAATAAACCTGTCTTTGTGATTAATGATAAAGTCCATATAATTGTGTAAAAGATAAAAGGTCATATAAAGCTCCTTTTACGGTACAATGTTTTTACCACAAAACATACCTAGGAGGACTTTACATGACCCAAGTACATTTTACAATGAATAGAGAAGAGGTTCAAAGCATTATTGAACATTCGGTAAAAGATGATGCCTCGAAAAGCATTTTGACAACAGTGTTCAACCAATTGATGGAGAATCAACGAACAGAATATATCCAGGCCGATAACTATGAACGAGCAGAAAGTCGTCAGAGCCAAA
>NZ_JAGN01000039.1 GCF_000526675.1 Atopobacter phocae ATCC BAA-285 | reverse complement strand
CAAACATTCCTCAATAATTTTCTTTTTAAACTGCTCAGAATAATTGTTATTGCTACCTTTCGATATTAAAGCCGAAGGCCCATGTATTCTATACTTATTAAGGTACTTTCGAAAGTTTTTATTATTTAATTTTAAGCCATAATTTTCCTGTAGTTCTGCATAGGATATTCCACTGATTAAATAGAGATCAATAAAATACATTAACTCATTAGCTGAATAACGTTTATTTTTACGCATGAAAAACTCCCCCTAAAATAGTTTTACTTTTTCAAGTGTCTACTTTAGGGGGAGCATATCATGATTAAAATAAGGTTCTTTTTTTATTTTGCATGGATGAGCATAAAAGTTGTAAAGAATAACAATAATATTATAATCAAATTACTTAAAGAAAGCGATTACAAAACCTATGAGGAGGAAGCAATATGACCAATGAAACATATATTATGTCAATTGATCAAGGAACAACTAGTTCACGTGCGATTATCTTTAATAAAAAAGGAGAGAAAGTAGGCGCTTCTCAAAAAGAGTTTACTCAATACTTTCCGCAATCAGGATGGGTAGAACATAATGCGAATGAAATATGGAATTCCGTTCAATCTGTTATTGCTGGCGCGTTTATTAACAGTGGAATAAAACCTCATCAAATTGAAGCAATTGGAATTACGAATCAACGCGAAACAACAGTTGTGTGGGATAAAGATACAGGTTTACCCATTTATAATGCAATTGTTTGGCAATCACGTCAAACAGCTCCTATCGCTGATCAATTGAAGCATGATGGCCATGCAGACATGATTCATAAAAAAACAGGATTAGTTGTCGATGCTTACTTCTCTGCTACAAAAATTCGTTGGATTTTAGATCATGTAGAAGGTGCACAAGAGCGTGCTGAACGTGGTGAATTATTATTTGGAACAATTGATACTTGGCTTGTTTGGAAATTAACAAATGGTGCATCGCATGTAACTGATTATACAAATGCGGCACGAACAATGATCTTCAATATTGCTAAGTTAGAATGGGATCAAGAAATATTAGATTTATTAAATATTCCAGCAGCAATGTTACCTGAAGTTAAATCAAATTCTGAAGTATATGGAAAAACAGCTTCTTTCCACTTTTATGGTGGCGAAGTACCGATAGCAGGTATGGCAGGAGACCAACAAGCAGCGTTAGTTGGTCAAACAGCTTTTGATGCAGGAATGGTGAAAAATACGTACGGAACAGGATCTTTCATCGTCATGAATACTGGTGAAGATATGCAACTATCCAAACATAACTTGTTAACAACAATTGCTTATGGAATTGATGGCAAGGTGAACTATGCGTTGGAAGGTTCTATTTTCATAGCAGGTAGTGCAATTCAATGGCTACGAGATATGTTGAAAATGCTAGAAAAATCATCTGACTCTGAAGAAATGGCGAAACGCTCAAAAAATAATGATGAAATATATGTCGTACCAGCATTCACTGGCTTAGGGGCCCCTTATTGGAATTCAGATGCACGTGGAGCTGTCTTTGGATTGACGCGAGGTACAACACGGGATGATTTTGTAAAAGCAACGCTTCAATCAATAGCATATCAAGTACGTGATGTCATCGATACAATGAAATTAGATACGGGTATGGATATTCGTTTGCTTAAAGTGGATGGTGGAGCAGCGATGAACAACTACTTAATGAAATTCCAAGCTGATATTTTAGGGATTGAAATAGGGCGAGCACAAAACTTAGAAACAACAGCTTTAGGAGCAGCTTTCCTAGCTGGATTAGCAGTAGGTTATTGGAAAGATTTAGATGAAATTCGTGCATTAAATAAAGTGAGTGAGGCATTTAATCCAACAATGAATGAATCACGTAAAGAAGAATTATATCGTGGATGGACGCAAGCGATTAAAGCGACCCAAGTATTCACTGAAATTAAACAATCAGAAGAAGACGAATAGAAAGGTGGTTAAATGATGAAATTTTCACATCTTAAACGTCAAGAAATTATCGGAGCCTTGCAGTCTACTCCGCTTGATTTATTAATTGTTGGCGGCGGTATTACTGGAGCAGGTATCGCCCTACAAGCAGCCGCAAGTGGTTTAGATACGGGTCTGATTGAAATGCAAGATTTTGCTGGAGGAACGAGTAGTCGTTCTACGAAATTAGTCCACGGTGGCTTACGTTATTTGAAACAATTTGATGTTGAAGTAGTAGCGGATACAGTATCTGAACGTGCTGTAGTTCAACAAATTGCACCACATATTCCTAAACCAGATCCTATGTTATTACCAGTCTATGATGAAGAAGGATCTACTTTCAATTTGTTCCGTTTAAAAGTGGCAATGAATTTATATGATTCACTCGCTCATATTGATGGTACAGAAGCAAGTAATCATGTTCTAACACGTGAAGAAGTATTAAAAAAAGAACCTTACTTAATGACAGAAGGGCTTGTTGGCGGCGGAGTATATTTAGACTTTAACAATAATGATGCACGTTTAGTGATTGAAAATATTAAGCGAGCTCATCAGGACGGCGCTCTCATCGCGAGCCGAGTGAAAGCAGAAGGCTATTTATTCGATGAAAATCATAAAGTAATTGGATTAACAGCAAGAGATTTACTGACCAATCAAGTCTTTGAAATTAAAGCACGTGTAATTATTAATGCGACCGGTCCGTGGTCTGACCGCACTAGAAATTTAGCTTATAATGAGGACCAACAAATCCATCAAATGAGACCGACAAAAGGTGTACATTTAGTAGTGGATCACGATCGTTTACCTGTTTCAGAGCCAGTTTATGTGGATACGGGTAAAAATGATGGGCGTATGATATTTATTATTCCACGATTTAATAAAACATACTTTGGAACAACCGATACAGATTATACAGGGGATTTTGATCATCCAAAGGTAACTCAAGAAGATGTGGATTACCTGTTAGATATTGTGAATCATCGTTTTCCAACAGCACATTTGACTATGGATGATATTGAAAGCGCTTGGGCAGGATTAAGACCTCTAATCGCAGGCAATAGTGCGTCTGATTACAACGGTGGAAATAGCGGAAAAATGAAAAATGAAAGCTTTGACGCAATTGTCAATGCAGTAAAAGATTATTTAGAAAACAAAGCAGATCGGACTGATGTAGAAGAAGCTATTATGAAGATTGAAGACAGTTTATCTGAGAAAAATTTAAATCCGTCAGAAGTGTCACGTGGAAGCAATTTAGAAGTAGATGCGAATGGTTTGATAACTATTGCTGGTGGGAAAATTACCGATTATCGAAAAATGGCAGAAGGAAGTATGGAAGTCATTATTAAAATTTTAGATCAACAATTTGGTCGAACATTCCAATTAATTAATTCAAAAACATATCCGGTTTCTGGTGGAGAATTAAACCCATCCAATGTATTAACTGAAGTCGAAACATTTGCTCAATTGGGTGTTTCTCGCGGTCTATCGATGGAAGATGCACGTTATTTAGCACATCTATATGGTTCAAACGTTTCTAAAGTTTATACACCACACCCAAAACAACAAGCGGTTGATGGCTTACCATTGCGCGTTGCTTTGAGTTTGCGATACGCAATGGATCATGAAATGGCTTTAACACCAGTTGATTTCTTTTTAAGAAGAACTAATCACATGCTATTCATGCGTCGTGAAATGGATGCGTTAATACAACCAGTCATCAATGAAATGGCACGTTATTACGAATGGACTCCAGAAGAGAAAGCACGTTATACCGAAGAGTTAGAAGAAGTATTAGCAGTGAACGATTTGACGTATTTAAAAGAAAAGTAGAATGAAAAAAGTGTAATGAAAGGAGAAGCAGATGAAAGATTTATTTATGGGTGAATTAATAGGGACGATGATTCTAGTTTTACTTGGAAACGGAGTTGTAGCGAATGTCATCCTTTCTAAAACAAAAGGCAACAATGCAGGTTGGTTAACCATTAATGTGGGCTGGGGAATCGCTGTTGTAATGGGGGCATTTGCGGCGGGTGTCATCGGACCTGCTCATCTTAACCCAGCACTTTCTATTGCTTTTGGATTCATGGGAGCTTACACATGGAGTGAAGTTGCTGGGATGATTTTGGCTCAAATGATAGGAGCATTTATCGGTGGGATTTTAGTTTGGATCATGTATCGTCCACATTATGAAGCGACGAAGGATTCAGCAACGATTTTAGGAACATTCTCAACAGGTCCTGAAATTCGATCAACCGTTGACAACTTTTTAAGTGAGTTAATTGGAACATTTATCTTAGTCTTTATGATTTTAGTATTTGGGAAATATTCAATGATTGATGGATTGGGAACATTAGTTGTAGGGAGTTTAATTGTAGGAATAGGGGCGTCACTAGGTGGAACGACAGGTTATGCAATTAACCCAGCGCGTGACTTAGGACCGCGAATTGCCCATGCACTATTACCAATTACAAACAAAGGACATTCAGATTGGCAGTATGCTTGGATTCCGGTAGTAGGACCAATTGCCGGTGGAGTGATTGCCGCATTTATTTTTCAAATGATTTATAATTAAAAAGAAGCAGGAGATGTTTTCGCATATATTTGCGAAGCATCTTCTGCTTTTTGCTAGTTATAGAATAGATTTATTTTAAAAAGAGAGGTCCAGTACGTTTAATAAAGAAAGCGCCTAGTGGAGCGGTTATAACAATTGCAAGAACAGCTAATGATAAAATTAAATCACCAGAAGCCACTCCCATGGCTAAAGGTATCGAACCGATAGCTGCTTGTACGGTAGCTTTTGGCGTATAAGCAATCATACAAAACCACTTTTCTTTTGTATTAAGATCCGTACCTAGTAAAGAAAGATAAACACCAATACTTCGGGCGATTAGACCAATGGTAATTAGTATGATGCCCTTTATTCCAGCGTTTAGAGCGAGTGCGACATTGACTTGAGCACCAACTAATATGAAAAGTAATAGTTCGGCAAACACCCAAATCTTATTTAAATGTTGAGATAATTGTTTGCCAAGGTTTGGATTTTTTTCGTTGATTAGAAATCCCATGGCCATGACACCTAGCAAGGAGGCAATCGCTACTTGATCTTTGAATAAAGTTTCGATGCGTGTTAGTAAGATCGCACAAGCAATTAATACTAATACTTTCTTAGTATGACGAATTGAAAAACGTTTAAATAGAAGGAGAAGGCTCCAGCCAAATAGGACACCTAATACGATTCCTAAAAAAATAGAAAGTGGAATACTCAATAGTTGTGTAGCGAGATGTAATTGATGCCCCCCATACATGCCTAAAAAAACGGAAAATATAGTGATTGCAACAACGTCATCAATCGAAGCGCCTGCTAAAATTAAGGTCGGGATACTTTTTGCTTCACCAATTCCTTGTTGTATTAAATCAAGCATCGAAGGGACAACGACAGCCGGTGAAACTGCAGCAATGATGAATCCGAGAATGCCACCTTGAATAAAAGTAAAATGAAATAAATAGATGGATATAAGAGCGATTGTAAAACCTTCAAACAGTCCGGGTATAAAACTTAAATAAATCGCCGGACGACCGACTTTTTTGATCGCCTCTTTTTTAATTCCAAGACCAGCTCGTAACAAAATGACTAACAAAGCAATTTGCCTTAAATCAGCTGAGATGCTGAGGATGTCTTTGCTTAAAAAGTTCAATCCATACGGGCCAAGAATGATACCAACGACAATCATTCCTAATAATCCCGGAATATGCAGTCGATTAAATAATGCCGCCATTAATAAACCAAATAAAATCATGAATGCTAGACTTGTTCCCAATAGATCACTCCTTAATTGATAAATGCACTTATAAACGCTACTCATTATATCATAATCAATTCGTCCAAACGTTGAAAATATATTTTGTTTTTTGAAAATATAGAGGACGTATATCCAATGTGTTAAAAGTTTGATAGAATAATGGCGAAATTAAATATATCCTACAGGTAAATTAATTTAGTGATAAGAAAAGAGGAATTGTTGATGAGTGGTTCACATATGCGTTTTACTATGGCAATGTTAATTTTTGGTTTTAATGGGATTATAGCTCATTGGATCCCTTGGGAGAGTTATGAAATTGTATTAGCTCGATCATCAATTGGTGCGTTGTTTATGTTAGTAGTGATGGCCTTAAAGAAGAAGTCATTTGTCTTTAAAAAAGAGATGCATTCTTTTCGAATGCTAATTATGTCTGGTTTGATGTTAGGGCTTAATTGGATGTTTCTGTATGAAGCTTTTCAACAAACCGGTGTAGGTATGGGACAAATTTTGAATAGTGGAGGCCCTGTTTTAGCAATTGTTCTGTCGTTTTTTCTATTTAAGGAAGCTATTGAGCCGATTAAGTTATTTAGTTTAGTGTTTGTATTGGCTGGAATGGTCTTGATTAGTCAACCACAAGGAGACGACGCATCAAAAATAGCACTTATTTTAGGTTTGGGGTCAAGCATGACATTTGCGGGGTTGCTTACTTTCAACCGATTAGCGACAGCGATTCACGGCATGGAACGCACCTTTTGGCAACTGTTCTTTGCTTCAATAGCGGTTATTATGTACATTTTATACAAAGGAACGGGATTTCCAGATATTGTAACCGGTCAAGTGATGATTCCGGTTTTAATTATTGGCGTCGTAAATACAGGGATTGCAATGAATTTGTTATTTAGTAGTATTCCTTCGCTAACGTTTCAATCGATTGCTATTTTATCTTATTTAGAACCGTTATCTACTTTACTATTTGCTGCCATATTTTTAGGTGAACGAATGAATGGAGTGGAAATGTTGGGTGCTACAATGATTTTAGGTGGTGCTTCATTAGCTGAATGGTATACGTGGCGTGTGAGCAAACGTCAGATGATAATAGAGAAAAAGAACGCATAGGAAAAGGAGAAATGCATTGAAAATAATTGATTTAACAGCACCTATTTTTCATAATATGACGGTTTATCCAGGCGATCCAAATGTATCAATTGAAATTACTCAAACAATTGATGCGAATGGGTGGGAAGTGAGGTAACTCACACTCGGCACACATACCGGCACACATGTAGATGCTTATTCGCATATGCATGAAGGCAGTACAAGTATTGATCAATTAAACTTAGAACGATTTTTTGGACCGGCACAATTAGTTCGTATGGAAGATGAACAGCTCCCAAAAAATATGGGGTTATTATTCAATGAATTCGTGTCAATCGATTGTTTAGAAAAAATAATGCAAGTCAATCCATCATTTGTAGGTGGAGATTTATCAGAAGACTTAGAGCGTGCATTGTTAGCTAGAGAAATTGTTACTTATACGGGTTTGATTCATCTTGATGAATTACCTAAATACGAAACATTTATGTTTTATGGATTTCCTTTAAAAATTATGGACGGTGATGGTTCACCAGTACGGGCAGTAGCGATTTTATCAGAATGAGCATTATCTTTGAGAATTTCTCATCATAGGCGTAATATGTAAACATAAACAACATACCTATACGGGTATTAAAAGGAGGAATAATGATGACAATTACAAATGGCTACGAACAATCTGATCGTGAAGAGCGTTTAGATATTTTGAATTTACCTAGTTTGGAAGAACGCGCAAAAGAGATTATCCCAACAGGAGGCTTTGGATATATTACAGAAGGTTCAGAGTATGAATGGACGCTTAGAGAAAATACTGAAGCATTTGATAAAGTTCAAATTGTTCCACGTATTCTAACGAATGTCAGCAATCCATCGACGACGACTCAATTATTTGGAATTGATTTATCCATGCCAATTATTATGGCACCAGCTGCAGCTCAAGGTTTAGCTCACGCACGTGGAGAATTAGCAACTGCTGAAGGGATGGCCGCTGCAGGTACAATTATGTCTCAAAGTACTTATGGCACAACAACGATTACAGAAACTGCTGAAGCAGGTAAAGGCGCACCACAATTTTTTCAACTATACATGAGTAAAGATTGGGAAATTAATAAAAAATGGCTCGACGAAGCAGTTGAAGCAGGCGTAAAAGCCATCATTATGACCGTAGATTCGATGCAAGGAGGCTATCGAGAAGCGGATATTAAAAATAAATTTCAATTCCCGCTACCGATGGGAAATTTAGCTAGTATAGCTGATGGAACGGGTGAAGGAAAAGGCATTAGCGAAATTTATGCAGCAGCTGCCCAAGTCATTTTACCAGAAGATATTAAACGAGTAGCAGATTACACTAACTTACCCGTTATCGTAAAAGGTGTACAAGACCCTGATGATGCGGAAACAGCTATTCAAGCTGGAGCGGCAGGTATTTGGGTGTCTAATCATGGTGGTCGTCAGTTAAATGGCGGACCAGCTTCTTTTGATACTTTAAAAGGAATTGCTGAACAAGTTAATAAACGAGTACCTGTCATTTTTGATAGTGGAATTCGTCGTGGTTCGCATGTTTTTAAAGCGATTGCTTCCGGAGCAGACGTAGTAGCGCTTGCTCGACCTGTTATCTATGGTTTAGCGTTGGGTGGTGCACAAGGTACGCAAAGTGTAATGGAGCATTTGAATCATGAATTAAAAATTGTGATGCAATTAGCAGGAACACAAACCGTAGAAGATATTAAGAACGCTAAAATCATTCGTCCTTAATTGATGTCATTCAATAGAAAAGAGGATCAATATGTTAAAAATAACCTATCTCGTAAATGGTTCCCCTCGTTTAATCGAATTTAAAAATGCTCAATCGTTCATCACCGCTCAATTACTGGAAGTACCCGCATTAGAAGATTTTTATACAATTGATTCTGTTGAGCTAGAAGGCCAAACATTGACCGAATTAAAAGGCAAAAGAATTGAGGCGTTATATCAATTTCTATCCAATAATTAAAAAATAATGCAAAAGACGTATTCATTTGAATACGTCTTTTTATTTTAATTTATGCTAAATAAAGAACACCTTACTCGATTAAAAGTAAGGTGCTCTGATGAATTAGTTTAATTCATTTAATAATTCTGTATATGAAGGCATATCAAAAATATTGTATTGTTTTTTGAATGCTTCAATTTCTTCTGCTGAGTAAATGTCTGGGTCTAAATGCATATCGCTCGTATCAACGGGATCGAAGTATTTAGTTTTAGCTTCTAATAAGATAGGGCGCTTATTGCCTTCGTCTTGTAATTTTTTGATTGTATCAAATGCTTCGTCTAGTTCTTTTAGGTTGCGTACTTGGAATGCGATAGCTCCCATAGCTTCACCACTTTTAGACCAATCACCGTCACTAATATCTACACCGAAAGGTACATCTAAGTTAAGTATTTGAGAGTGTTGAATAAATCCAAATGATTCATTGGTTAGCACAATATTAATAACGGGTAATTGATAACGTGTCATTGTCAATATATCTTGCATATTCATTGTGTAGCCCTCATCACCAGAAATAGAGAAAACTTGTTTATCCGGCTCTGAAACTTTCCCTGAA
This sequence comes from Atopobacter phocae ATCC BAA-285, assembly GCF_000526675.1. Taxonomy (GTDB): domain Bacteria; phylum Bacillota; class Bacilli; order Lactobacillales; family Aerococcaceae; genus Atopobacter; species Atopobacter phocae. The sequence goes on along the minus strand of NZ_JAGN01000039.1, from coordinate 8,807 downwards.
AGCCCAGCTGGTACGCCATATCCTAGAGTAGCAAACCATCCACTCATTACCATTTTTTGCTCATCATTTAAAGGTAAAAGACGAACAGAATGCATTGTATTATTTCCAACATCTAAACCGAACAAAGCATCTTTATCGGCAAATTCTCTAATTTTTAATAGAACAGCTTCAGGTGCCAAACCATTCGAGTCATCAGCAGCAATTTTTCTTAACCATTGATCCCAGTTTTCTTTATTTTTCTTAGCTGCCGTTAAAAATTTAGTCTCTTCACGTGTTTCACCAGTAGCTAATATTGCATCGAAGAAGTCACCAGCATCAGCTAATACAGCAATGTCAGCATGAATTTGACGACCGAGATCTTTATACGTGTTATTGACATAAACCACTTTAATATCTTCTGGCCAAAAACGTGCAAATGGAAAATTAGTACCAACAAACAAAACAAGATCTGATTTTTGCATTATTTCAAATGCAGGCTTAGTACCTAAACGACCGAATGCTCCCATATAATGCGGATGATCTGAAGGGAACGATGCCCCTACAGAAGGTGCACTAGTTAAGACAGGTAAATTGAACTGTTCAGCCATTTGAACGGCTTTGTCTCGATAGCCTGACACACCTTTTCCAACATAAAGGACAGGATTTTTAGCTTGTTTAATTGCATCGATTATTTCATTTGTTTTTTCGTTAGGAATAGCATATTTAAATGGTTCAGGCATCGAACGATCTAATACTAATGGTTCATAATCAATTTCCATTTCCATATAATCATTATGTAAAATGACGATAGCAGGGCCTTTTAATTCATAAGCTGTTCGAATCGCATCGTTAATGATGTAAGGAATTTGTTCTGCGTTTGTTGCTTTGCGATTATAGACGCCGACATTTTCATATAAAGGTAATACTTCAGTTTCTTGGAAAAAATGTGTATTTTGGATGGTAGATGCTCCTTGAGCAACGATAGCTAACATAGGAACTCGATCTAACTTAGCATCATAAAGACCATTTATCATATTTGAAGCGCCTGGACCACCTGATCCAAAAGCAACACCTATTTTCCCCGTAAATTTCGTGTCTGCAGTCGCTGCCATTGCGCCAGCACCTTCTTGACGAACTTGTATATATTTCATACTATCTTGTTCTTTTTCTAAAGCATCCATCAAACCGTTTAATGAGCTTCCCGGAATACCGTACATGTGATCGATGCCCCATAAAGATAACTCTTTAATTAATGCGTGAGCAGCTGTAATTTTCATTGAACTTCCTCCTTTAGTTTGACTGAGCGATCATTTTAGTTTTAACTTTTTATAATTCGAAACCGAACTTTTTGAAGTTAAAAAAATAAAATGACTGAATTCAAAAGATCAATACATTTAATGAATTCACTTATTTAACTCCACATCTAAAGTATAAGTAGTGGGGGATTTTTAATCAAATAAAGTGACTTGGAGAAGAAATTTGTTACGACATCATAAATATTTAAAACGTATGATTGTTTACTTAACTAGCTCTATTTTTTTTGCAAAAATTATCAACTAGATCAAAATTAATGTTTACTATATATTATGAATAAACGAGATAACACTTTGAAGTTGCTATCATTTATCAAAATACATAGACATTGTTCGTGATATAATCAAATAAGAAATACGAAAGGAAAGGGCGTCGGACGGTATGTTGTTATTGTTTTTAGGGATTGGATTTCTTATACTGGTAGCTATAATTGAAACAATCTTAGGAGTGATTAACAATTTAGTCGGAAGAACAACAATTTTATCTTGTCTGGTTGAATTAATTATTGTGGTATTAGCACTGATTTTTGTGGTCATCATTATGTTTTCATAAACTAAAATAAAAATGAAAACATGAAGTGTTTCTTGGAAGATAAGCTAGAGTATTGTTCGTTTTGATCTCAGAAACAAATAAAATGATAGTCAAAGCAATAGTAAAGATTACACATAAGCATTTGTTCATTTGTGTCCAATAGTTCATCCCTTTAAAATATGATTAAAATCATGAGTGTTTTAAATAATTGTTGAAAATACCACGTATAATAATGATGAAAACAATCAGTAAATGAGGGAAGAAAAAATGACAGATAAACCACAGACATATTCACTTAGTATGCCACATCATGAAAAGCAATTACTTGAATGGACCAGAAGTCGTGGTTATCCTTATCAACGTTTAATGACGTATTATCGTTGCGCAATTAAGGAAGTTGAGACAAAATTTCAAGTGCTAGATGAAGCGTCATCACTTAATAATGATCGTAATCCCATTAGTGGTATTAAAACACGTTTAAAGTCGTTACCTAGTATTGTGGAGAAGTTAGAGCGTCGCGGGTTACCTTTAACGGTCGAATCAATTGAAGAAAATTTATTCGACGTTGCTGGGGTTCGTGTCATTTGTTCTTTTGTTGAAGATGTATATAAATTAGCTAATTCCTTATTAGCCCAAGATGATGTGGTTTTAATCGCTAAGAAAGATTATATTCAATCACCCAAATTAAATGGTTATCGTAGTTTGCATTTAATTATAGAAATTCCTATCTTCTTAGAAACAGAGAAAAAGAAAATGAAAGTTGAAATTCAGTTAAGAACCATTGCAATGGATGCGTGGGCTTCGTTAGAGCATCAACTTCGATATAAAAAAGGAACGGCATTTACAGAAGAAATGCAACAAGCCCTCATTAAATGTGCAAAAACGAGTGCGCAATTGGATGGTGAAATGGACTGGTTAAGAGAACAATCAAATATTTAGTTAAACATATTTCAATAACAAAAAAAGAGGTTCTTAAGAACCTCTTTTTTTGTATTATCGACTACTGAATAGATTATGAGGAGTTTATAGTTGTTTAAACAAAAAGAGAATAATTGGCAAGAAGATGGAAACGCCTATACTCAGAAATAATCCAACATACCAACGTGCATCTTCAAGACGGCAAGAATATATCCAGTCGCAAATTTTTTCAAAAATGGGGTAATTTGAAGCAACTTGTCTATTCATATTCTAAACTCCTTTCTATAAAATAATCTATTCGAACTAGTAGATAATAATCATTCAAAATATAAGAGAAGAAATTATTGTTTACAGTAACGACATCTTAAGTAAATAGGAATCATTACACGAAAATTAAGTTCGCTTAACTTTCGATAATCTTATTGTACATCTATTCAACAAATTGTCAATACTTTTTATAAAAAAACTCTCAAAATCAAATAAATGATTTTGAGAGTCATAAATACTTATTCTATACGAATTGATAATTAGTTGACACGTGTAGCAGTTGTTCCTGTATTAATAACTTCTAAAGCAGCATTTAAGCCACCTTCAACTAGATTTTTAACTGCTGTATCTGTATAAAAAGCAATGTGAGGTGTAAAGATAATTTGAGGATGAGCGAGTAATTGTTTAAGTTGTTCATCTTCAATCACTTGATCACGACAATCTTTTGGAACATAAGTCGATTCAAACTCATAAGTATCTAAACCAGCTCCGGCTATTAAGCCTTCGTCTAGAGCAGTAATTAAGTCTTCCGTTTTAACAATCGTACCACGTGCTGTATTCACTAGATAAGCATCAGATTTCATTTGTTTGAATAAATCAAGGTTGAATAAATGATGGGTATCTTTTGTTGCTGGCATGTGTAAAGAGATAATATCTGCTTGTTGAATTGCTTCTTCAATTGAATCAACATAAGATAAATGTTCTTTAGCAAATTCGTTTGGATATAAATCATAACCAATTACATTTGCACCAAAACCTTTAAACATTTTAGCAGCCATTTGCCCAATACGACCTGTTCCAATTACCGCTACAGTCATTTCGCCAAGTACACGTGCGCGAATTGATGGTTGCCATCTAAAGTCATGTGCTTGAGTATTTCTTTGAATTTCTTCTGTTTTACGAATTAATTGTAATGCTAATGTTACAGCGAATTCAGCAATTGATTCTGGTGAATAGCTAGGAACATTAGAAATGATAATATCATTTTTTGAAGCTTCTTCTAAATCGTACATATCAAAACCAGCACTACGTTGAGCGATTTGTTTGATACCCATCTCTTTTAATTGACGATAGGCTTCAGTTGGGATAGTAGCTGTTTGAGTAGTTGTTACACCGTCAAACCCTTTAATACTATCGATTGTTTCTGTGCGAATAATATCGCTCGTTAAATCAATTGTTACATTATTTTCTTTCGCCCATGCTTCAGCGATTGGACGTTCTTCGTCACGAATACCAAATACTTTAATTTTAACCATAATATCCTCCTAAAAGTCTGTGTTATAAATTATTATAACTTTTTATCAATAGTAACAATATTATTCTGCTTCAAATTTGAAAATATCAAAAGTATATAGTTTGAAGACTTTGGTAAAGATGTAATGTGTAATAAAACCTGTAATCGTTGGAATGATAAAGTATACAACGACTAATGTAATTAAATTAGCGGCAGGTGAACCTTCTAAAAATTTGTACGCATTAATTGGTCCCACTAATCCAGAAAATCCAAATCCTCCTGATGCTGGTGTTCCTTGGATACTTAAGTAACGTCCTGCAACACCTGTTACCGCTCCAGTAATCGTTAACGGTAAAATCATAATCGGATGTTTTAACAAGTTAGGCATTAACATCTTCATTCCACCTAATAAAATAGCAATAGTTACACCTTTTTCATTGACATAGTAAGAGCCAATAGCTAAAACGATGGCTGCAGCTGCAATACCTAAGTTAGCCGCCCCTGAAGCTAATCCACTAATTCCAATCGCATAAGCTATGGCTACAGTAGATACAGGTGAAACAATAATAATACTAAATACAGCAGCGATTAATAGACACATAACAAGAGGTTGTAATGTAGTAAAACTATTAATCATATTTCCAATAGCTGATGTTATAAGTTTCACATATGGAAGTAAAATATAACCAAGGAATCCAGCTAAACCACCTGCAACAGTAGGAACTAAAATAATAGCTAAACTTTTAACATGATCTCTCATGGCATAAATAATTAAAACGGCAAAAGTTGCAGTAATCATTGTATTAATTAAATCACCGATACCAACTAACATCCATTTTCCATCAATCAGTTGTGCTGCACCACTACCAGCGAAAGACGCACCACCAACGGATACCATTTGTAGTGGGTTAAAGTTAAATTGATGAGCAATTAACACTCCAACAATAACCGGGACAGTAAACTGAATGCTTGCAACAATCATTTGCATCGTTGCAAAGATTTCATGATAATTAGCTAGAAACTTGAAAAGTTCCCCTAAAATAGCATTTGGTACAAGTCCTGCGACAATACCTAATGCAACACCTGCTAAGACTTTGTTAATAAAGTCTTTAATTGACAATTCTTTCATAGAAAGCCTCCTAATAATTTTATAGTATGATTATTCTACCAGTATTAATTTTTATATGCAAAAAATTATATGCAAAAAGAAACCAAAAAGAACATTATATAAAAAAGTTATACTAATAAATTTATGTTTTTTCGAATAAAAAATATATTGAAAATGAAATAAAACAGGAGTAAAATACAAAGTGTTCATGGGTTTGAAACAGGTCGGGATATTAGCTCAGTTGGTAGAGCAGCTGACTCTTAATCAGCGGGTCGGGGGTTCGAACCCCTCATGTCCCATACATATAAAAAAGGTCTCCAAACAATTGTTTGGAGGTCTTTTTTGTTATATAGATTTCAATTTTTGTTTATCTATTTTGATGAAAGAAAAAATGATAGACCGTGTAGCTTTATGGTATTCAATGTTTTTGTCTACTATATATATTTCTAAAACGATTATAAAAATGCTATATATGGCAATTATTTAGACGTTAAAATGATTATTCAATTTTATATATTTAAAAGTAAATAAAAATACAATAAATATCTAAAACTTTCAAATTAATATACAAATAAAGGGAAACTGATGCTAGAAAAAAGTTAAAATTTCTGGTATCCTTGAGTTGTAAAATTTAGTATTTGAAATTAGATATAACATAGTAGACATTAGATAAAATGCTTTTTCATCAAGTATTTAAAGTTTAGTTCAAAGTTTTTGAATGAGGTATAGGGAAATAAAAATTTTATTGATTCCATTACTTCAAGTGAAAAGAAAAGAGGGGAATATAATGCGAAAAAAAATGATTTCTAGTATTTTTATAATCATGATGCTATTTTGTTATTCTTTTTGGAATAATACAGCATACGCTGAAAGTGAGACGAACGGTGAAGAATATAAATATCAATCGCAAATCAATGCAAATAAGGACCCAAAAAATGCGATTAATGCAGATGGCGCGGAATATCTACTTTCTTTTAATGTAAATAGGCCAGGAGCGAATCACGATGGCGTAATTGACGCATATAAATATGGATGGACGGTTCAAGATAGTCCCATTCATGATGAAACTGGGGAACTAAAGAACTTTGCCGTTAAATATGTACTTCACATAGCAGGTCAGTCAGAGAACAAAGTCGGCCAAATGGCACTCGAAGTAAATAAAGGCGCAGATCCCTGGAATAAATACAGATGGAATGGTGAAACATCATTTAATTCAATTGCGGTCCCAAATGCCAATGTGGAATTTGAGTATTATACAAATGATGACGGATCACTAATTTCACATCATTTATTAAAATATGATCTTTTTTTAAGCCAAAAAGGTGAACGAATTATTTTAAAAATACCTAAGCTTGAAAACAATGTCATTGCTTACGAGGAAAATGATCAAGGCTACAAAAATGTTTTACTTGTTGAAAATTTAGAAACTAGCATATCTCCAGAAATTATCGCATCAAAAAAAATTTATTTGAATGGTAAAAATGGAAATGATACGTTTGATGGGAAAAGTCCTGAACAAGCTGTAAAAACATTTGAAAAAGCTAAAGAATTGGCTGTTCTTAATAAAAAAGTTGAACAAATTATTGTATTAGGGACTACGAGTGTTAAAGGTGAAGTAACGCTAGAAGGAACTAACGCAATACTTGTACGTGGCGAAAATTTTAATGACTATTTATTAAAAATAGATTCTAATAATGAAGCGACATTATCGAATATCATAATTGATGGAAATGCGAGTCAAAATAGTCAGATTGAAAAATCATTGATTGATGTACAAAGTAAAGGAACACTTAATATTAACGGTGGAACTGTTTTAAAAAATAATATCATTACTGCAATTAAAAATACTGCTACAAAAGGTGGTGCAATCAATTTATACGATTCAAGCATCAACATAGCGGGCGGTATTATAGAAAACAATCAAGCAACTTATGGTGGTGGTATCTATTTAAATAAATCTAAAATGAATTTTTCAGCGGGGATTGTACAAAAAAATGCAAGTAATCGAGTATATGATAGTAATGTTAATCAATACTATGCAGCTGGTGGAGGTATTTTAGCTGACCAAGGTTCAACTGTTAATTTGTCTGGAGATGCTAAGATATTAAGTAACACTTCAGCAGAAATTGGTGGAGGTATCAGTATAGGATCCCAAGAATGGGGAGATACTAATATTTTAAATATGACAGGCGGGACTATTGATGGAAATACCGCTGGATCTTCTGGTGGAGGTGTTTTCGTCCAAGCAAAATACTTTAGTGGTGGAGCTTCTAAAGCGTATATTGAGGTTGGAAATATTACAAATAATACAATGGATGGACGTGGGGTGACTAATAAATCCTTTGGTGGTGGAGGTATTTATGTCAATGGTGCTAATAATCTTAATAATGTAAACGGTGATAATAGCGAACTATATTTGAAGAATGTTTTAATCACAAATAATCAGGCTGTCTCTCAAGGTGCTGGATATGCAGCTTGCCCGATTTCAAAAACAAAAATTTTTGTAACAGATGGTGGAGCAATTTTTGGAAACAAAACTAGTAGTGGGGGAAAAGATCTTTACATTTTATCAAGCGATTATTATGGATATCATAGCGGAATTGCTGAATATAAACTATCTAAAAGAATGTTAGGTGGAGTATTATATAATTGGAAAACAGATGACGGAGTTTTATTAGCTGATGACAAATATGATGGGAAGGTTCCATCAAATTCTGAATTTGGCCTGTATGCAGATTCTGAAGGTAATGAATTAACTCAAGCTTTAGCAAAAGTAATAATTACTGGAAATACTTCTGCGACTAGAGGTGGAGGAATTGGTAGTAATGGATCCGTAACAATAGGTACCGAAGGTGAAACAACAGAAGTATCTGTTATAAAAAAATGGAAAGATAATAATAATGTTAATAAAAAACGCCCTGAATCAATTATAGTTCAACTAATAGCTCATATAGAAGATAAAGAATATCTTTTTGAAGAAAGAGGATTAAAAGAAGAAAATAATTGGAAAACTGTATTTTCTAATCTTCCGATTAAGATCGGTGAAAAAAACGTATCTTACACTGTAAAAGAAGTAAAAGTTAAGGGATATACTGGAAAAATCACAGGCAATATGAATAAAGGGTTTATCATTACAAACACACCAGATACACCTTGGAAGCCAATGGATCCTCCAACGAGAGACCTGAAGGTAACTAAAACGTGGAAGGATTCGAAAGGTAAGGCGCTTCAAGCCCCAATTGATAAGGTTATCGTAGAATTATATCGTGATGGACAAGCAACCGGTGAAACGCTGGAATTGAATGCGTCGAACCAATGGACGGGATCATTTAAAGGACTAAAAGCGTATGAATCGATAGAGCATACGACAGCTTATCAATACACGGTGAAAGAAGTAGGCGAGAATGGGAATGCGATAGAATTGGATGGCAAGTGGTATACGGTTTCTTATCAAGG
>NZ_JAGN01000038.1 GCF_000526675.1 Atopobacter phocae ATCC BAA-285 | reverse complement strand
GATCAGTTCTAAAAGAAAGTATATCAAGTTTAACCAGTAAGAGAGTATAGAACATTGTACTAGAAACTTTTACACAAGATTATGGACTTGACTCTCAGTTTGAATTTAATGTTTACCTATTATAAATATTATTATGGCGACTTGAAGCTCAATCCATTTATTCCCATATCATTTATTTATTATTCTGATAATCAACTTTTTTATCGTGCGGCTAATTATTTTTTATATTTATTGTTATTATTTAGAGCTAAGCTGTTTCAAAAGCTTAAAAAAAGAAAGTAGTCTATTCATTAATTAATTAAAAAAATATGGTGTTTTTTAAATCTCTGAACTACTCTTTAGTCATGTTTCATATTTGTCATAGTTCTGTTTAATATACAACAAAAAAGGACTCGTCGATCGAGTCCTTTTTTTGTTTATTTTATTAAAGTACAAACATGGTTAGTACTTTTTATCATTTACAATTAGAAATTATTATTTGATTTTAGTTCAAAGGCTTTAATCATTTCGTCACTAGCGTCTGACATGGCTACTTTCTTAACGAATTCGCCACGAACTATTTCACGCATGCTACCGGTTGGATTACATGTAATAAGGGTCACACGTGCTACACCATCTGGATCATCATACGCTAAATCGACACGCGTTGGTTCTACTGTTTGTATGAATGTTGTTTTATAGACGTATACATGTTCTAGATCGGTTAAATAAATTAAATCGCCCATGTTAACATGAATTAATGGGGTGAATAATAGGGATTCATCAATCATTCGATGGCTCGCTAGTGGATAGTTCCCACTTCCCATCACTTGATCCGGGCGTAATGTTCCTGCACCGGAAAGCAATTGTTGGTGCGCTACACCTTTATAAATCGGCAAGTTCAATTTGACGCTTGGGACTGCAATTCCACCAATAACTGGTAAATTGCCTCGGTTGTTTAACGCATTTTTGACCACGTCATTTAAGTCGACGTTTTTTACTTGCTCAAAGTCGAAGTTCCCTTCTGTATCCATATTTCGTTTAATATCATCTTTTGTCACGTTGACGATTTGGTTTTCAGTCGTCCATTTGGATACGAAGTAATTTTTTAGTGGTTGAGTTAATAGTAATAACACCCCAAATACGATTAACGAAATACTTAGAATGCGCATCACTCGTCGAATGGTCCACTTTTTAGTTGATTTACGATATTTTTGATTTCTTGGTTGCATCTTTACACCTTCTTATCTTTTAAGTAATTTAATGCGTCATGTACACCTTTTTGGGTCGTCCGATATAGCACAAACGTTGAATTGTTTTGATAGTCCGTTCCACTCACCATTTGTCCAAATAATTTTAAGGCACGTAATTCGCCATATCTGGAGCTAAGTACACTCGAGTGCGTGTCATGAATCATCAAGCCCATTCGTCCGTTCGGTTCTACCACACGATCGTTTAACAATTGTTGAACTAACGGTTGATCGGTTTGGCATTGACTGAAATCGGTTTGACTTCCAATCCCATTCAAGATCCAATCAACGGTTGTCGTTGTTTTATTTTTATATTGTATCATAAAATGACCGGTTTGTTGCGCTTTCAGCTGAATAATATCATCCACTTGATCTGTTGTGATTAAGCGACCCGTTTCCATCCACTCGAGAAGTTTTTCAGCGACTGGTGGGGCCATTGGATTACTAAAGGCGATGAACGATCGTTGATATTTCTGTGCAAAGCGCATTTGATCTTGCCGCGATAAATGAGACCATAATGCGCGTAATACCCATCTTAATTTAGCGACATACGCTTGAAAACGACCTGCTTCGTCTAAATCATTCAAATTTGCACGTAGTTGTTCTACACTCGCTCCTACCCATTGATTGATTCGTTCTAAATCAAATTGATAATGCGCCAAGTCTTTAAAGAACCATTCTTCCACTTGTTCTAATGGTAACGTTAATTGACCTGGTGTCGCTACTGCTTTTTGTACTGCTTCTATCGTTAAGTGAACCGGCTCAACGACGGTCTCCGTCCCTCGCACAATAGGTAGTTGCCCACTTCTGGAGAACATCACGACTTCTTTTGCTTCGCGTTCCATCATTAACGCCCGCACCATATCCACACCTGTTAGTCCCATGCCAATGACTGCTGCTCGTTGATGCATCGGCACAGCTTGAAGCGATTCGCGAATAGGGTAAGGATTTTGAATGAAATAAGGTGAATCGTTTAAGTGATATGGGTCTTGACTAGGGGCATGTCCTAAACATAAAAAGACCGCATCGTACACTTCTTGGACAGATGTTTGATCAGCTGATTGATACGTTAATTGATACCGTTCTTTTTCTCCTGTTTCTAACACTTGGACGTGTTGAATGTGTTGGTAATGAACATGGACGTGCTCATTTTGAAGTAAGTGCTCCAATTTCTCACGCATGTATTGGCCAAAAATACGTCGTGGCATAAAGGTTTCTAGTGTTAGCCCTTTTTCCTTCACCCATTCTGCAAATTCTTTCGGTCGATCAGGATTTAAACTAATTGCATGAGACCGTGGATTTAAAAGAAAAATGTCAAAATCTTCTTGATACGGTAGGCCACTTCCAAATTGTTGACGCTCATCATAACAATCAATTCGGCCGTCAAAGCCTGCTTCTGTTAAGTGGGTCAACACATCGACACCTGCTACTCCCATCCCTACTATAGCCACTCGTTTCATTTTATTCCTCCTACTTTTCCTGTGTATCAAATTCTTTTAAATGAACGTTAAAACGATCACGTACGCGTAATGTACAATAGAAATCACGTTTGATTGAAATGAATCGTTCAAACCATTGCAAGATTTGGTACAGTACCGCGCGACTTTCAAATTCTTCACGTGTTTGCGGTAATGGGCGATTTTTAAATTCTTTATATAAATCGGTAATATGTAACAATAAGTTAATCCCTGGATTCGTTTCATGAAGTTGATCAGACGTTTCTAATAGTATTTTAGCGATTAGCCCATTAGAGTCCGTTTGATAACGTACGTGATTTAACATTTCTCGCATTTCTTTTAAATGGTCATATTGCTCGCGTCGCATTTGGGCATAGGCAATATAGTAATCGTCACTTTTAGTCATTTGATTACGATAATCCGTTAACGCCGTCGTGTTGAGTCGCTCAATTTGTTCTGCTAGCTCGGCTAAATTTTTCTTAATGGTTGCATCGGGGGGAAGTTTTGGAATATTAACTAACGGCGTTGTTGATTCATCAATATCATCCGTTAAAAAATCAGCCATTTGCTTTAAAATGGTACGCATTGTCGCTTCAATTTCTAAAGTGAGTTGTTGCATTTCTTTTGATTTGTTCGGTTTATAAATATTAAAGATTAATGCACTTCCAGCTCCAATTAACATTAATAACAGACCATTAATTTGTAACGGCAAGGCAATACTCTCCGCCGCATAAAAATGGGTCACTAACACCGTGCATGGGGCAATCCCCGCTTGCCAATTCAAGCTAAAGGCAATGGGCACATAGATGAGTAAATACAAAGCGAATGTCCATAATTCATACCCTAAGAAATAAAAACAAATGGAAGCAATGAGGAAAGCTAATAAAGTTGAAGCAATACGAGCTAAGGCAATTCGAATGGACTCCCACCACGTATCTAAAATACTCAAAATCGCAATCACACCAGCTGCCATCGGATTATTTAACTGAAACACATTAGCTAGCGCTACTGATACGATTACGGCTAGAACGATTTTAACCGTTCGTTCCTCAATTCGCACGTTGTCACCTCTTTCTTACTATATCCTTTATTTAATAAGTTCTTCTATAATCATACCTTATCATACACCTTTTTTAAATACTTTCCAGTTCTTACGCTCGCAAGGGTTCACGTTCTTTCTAACAAAAAAGAGCTCGATTGATATCAAGCTCTTTTTGTTCATTATTATTCTTAATCCATTTGATTCATTACACGTTTTGCGTAAGCGTCATTTAAATGAGTTTTCCAATAACTCCACAAAATCATTCCGACGTATAAAAATCCATGGAACGTTAACATGCTCCCTGGGTTTTTAGTAATGAACCCAATGATCATCGCAAAAGCTGTTGGTAAAAACAGCCAATTCAAGCTGACGTGCCATGCTTCTCGCCAAGTAGTAATGGAGAACATTTTACTGAATTTAGTTAAGTATAAGAAAACCGTCGTTCCTAACCAAACTAATAACAAACTAACGCCCGTTAAAATACTAATATTCATTAGTAAAGACAACGCAATCGGTATACGATTTTGCGCTAACCAATTTTCAGTGACGAGTTGCTTCAATTGTTGCGGTTGGTTAATAGTCGTCCAATCAACTGGATTTAACCACTTGCCGGCAACTTTTCCACCTTTACTTTCACTTAACTCAAATGATTGATCCGTTAATCGAATGTTTGCTTTTCCTTTTTCTCGGGTCAATTCGAAAGCTGTTGGCGCCGTTGTCGTTTCGTTCGTCTGTTTTTGTAATTCATTGATTAATTGCCCATCAATTAGTTGACTGGATTGTGGTGCGTAGTCTTCTAAGTTAACATACTTTAATTGTCCAATTTGTAACGATAACGGAAATAACATCATCGCATTTAATACCAGTAAGATAATGGCGACTTGCCATCCTTTTAAATAATCACGTTTTAAAAAACTTTTGAATGGCGAACAGGCCGCTGAAACATAGTTTAAATGAAAATGATTCATCATATCCTCCTTGTTGGATTTATTTAGTCGATGTGTAAATAGCAAATCCTTTTGGTTCAATCGTTACTGTCGTTGGTTCCGTTGATGAAACTTCGGCTAAGTGTGATAAATGAAGCTGACTGTTAGCTGAATCGACTGTCACCGTTTGACGTTCATCGGTTTGATTAACGTATAACACTAAGGACTCATCAGAAGTTGTGCGTTTGATCCGTAATAAACCATTTTCGGCATCAATCGTAATATCGCCGTCACTTAATACTGGACGAGCTTTTAAAGCGAATAAGGATTGTGTAAGTTCCCACACATCCATTGGCCAGTTCGCTTCATCCCAATCAAAGGTACGACGTGAATCTGGATCATGGCCGCCTTCCATTCCTATTTCTGTTCCATAATAAATACATGGTGTTCCCATAAATACCACTAATACCGCTAAAGCAGCTTTTAATTGATCGATTGAGCCACCTACTTCTGTTAGGAATCGGTGCGTATCGTGCGAATCTAATAAGTTTAAGTTCATTTGATTCACAGGACCTTTATTACGCATCAAAATACTATTTAAACGTTCAGCCATTTCTTCAGCTGTAAAGCGTTGACGTGCAAAGTAGTCCAGCATCGCTTTCGTGACCGCATAATTCATAATGCTATCAAATTGATCCCCTTGTAAGAATGGGCTAGAATCATGCCAGTTTTCGCCAATTAATACCGCTTCAGGGTTAGCCGTTTTAAGTGCTCGACGGAAATTACGCCAGAAGTCATGAGACACTTCGTCAGCCACATCTAAGCGCCAACCATCAATCTTATGTTCTTTAATCCAATGTGTTCCTACATCAATTAAAAATTGCTGCACTTCAGGATTGGACGTATCCCATTTTGGCATGTAGTAGCATTCTGCGAAACATTCATAGTTAATTTGTTTTAAATCAGGATAATCGCCCCGAATTATAAACCAATCATAGTACGGGGAATCTTTACCTTTTTCAATGACATCTTGGAATTGTTCACCTAAATGACTACCATGGTTAAAGACTGCATCCAACACAATTTTAATACCTAGTTCATGTGCTGCTTCGATTAACTCATCGAAATCTGCCATCGTTCCAAAATGTGGATCGATTTCATAATAATTAATAATGTCGTATTTATGATTCGTTGGACTTTTGAAAATAGGTGTTAAATAAATCGCATTAATACCTAATTCATGTAAGTAAGGTAATTTGTCTTTGATTCCTTTTAAGTCGCCCCCAGCGAAGTTAGTCGGCGTTGGTTTTCCACCCCAAGGCATCGTCACGTATGAGCGATCTTTGTCGGTAGCTCCTTCATTAAAGCGATCAACAAAAATTTGATAAAAAACGGCTTCTTTCATCCATCCGACTGGTCGGAATAAATCAATTTCATTAATATAAGGTACTTGGAAGAAATTATAAAAACCTAGTGAAAAATCGTAATCACTCGTTATACCGTCTTCGCTAAAATAGAATGATCCTTCGTCATTCGTTAATTGAAAGACATAAGCCACTCGTGGGTCATCTAATTGTAAAGTTGTTTCATAGAAGCGATATAAATGGTCCACGTATGTTTTAACCATTTCTTTTTCTTTATGTCCTTCATGGAATAAGTATTTATTATTGTACAATACTTTAATATTACTGAATTGATCTTGACGATCCACTCGTAATCTTACAACTAACTCCTTTTTACTTAATGCAAAACTATATGAAGAATCTGGAATATGTAGTAAAGCTGTCTCGTTCATTTTAACATCCTTTCGATTAGTCATAATAAAAGAGGCTGGGGTATGCCCACAACCTCTTCATTATATTGATTCGTTTTATTAATTTCAATTTGCAAAAGTCGCTTATCCTTTTGTCCCACCTTGAACTAAACCAGATACAAAGTGTTTTTGTAACATAAAGAATAAAGTAGAAATTGGCACAGCAATTAAAATGGCTCCTGCTGCGAACAATGCGACTTTTTGGTTACGTGTATCTGAAATAAATGTTTGTAACCCCGGAGCTACTGTATAGTATTCTTCACTACGAAGTAAGAATTTAGCTAACATATAATCCCCGAATGGTCCCATGAACGCCCATAACGCTTGAACAGCAATCATTGGACGAACAAGTGGTAAAACAATTTGCCAGAATACGCGTAAGTGTCCTGCTCCGTCTAACTTAGCTGATTCGTCTAAATCATAAGGAACGGTATCAAAGTATCCCTTCATTAACCATGTATTCATTGGAATCCCACCACCAATGTAGATAAATGCTAAGAACCAATAAGTGTTCAACGCATTTAATAAGAGCGCCATTACGAAGAACGCAGTTAAGGCAGCCATTGTTGGTACCATTTGAATTGTTAAGAAGAATAACAAACTTTTTTTACGTCCAATAAAGTTGTAACGACTGTACGCATACCCAGCTAAAGTAATCAAAATAACTTGGGCAATCATTGTTGCAAAGGCAACAAATAATGTATTTTTATACCATGTTAAGTAAGGTGTTTCATTGAATAAACGTCTGAAGTTATCCAATGTCCATTTTATATTAAAGTCCAAAGCAAAAGCAGTTGTATTCCCTGCTTTAAAAGCAGAACTTACTGTAATTAACAATGGATAAATAATAATAATAGATAACACAATCATATATAAGTAAGTAAAAAAACGTTTAAGTGAGCGTTTAAATTTAGCGGAATGTAATGTATTTTTCATATTAGAGATCCTCCATATTGAACGCATTCGTTTTCTTGAAGATTGTTAACGAAACCGTGATAACAATGAATGAGATAACTAATGTTAATGCAGCTGCAATTGAGAATTGTGGTGATTGACCGGTTGTCAATTTGAATATCCATGAAATTAAGATATCCGTTGCACCTGCTCCACCACCCACACTACCTGGTCCCCCATTGTTAAATAGGTAGATCATTGAGAAGTTGTTAAAGTTTCCTGTATACTGTGTCACAAAAATTGGTGCAGCTACAGTAAAGATAACTGGTAATGTAATTGAAGTGAATTTCTTAAAGGCAGTTGCTCCATCGATTGTTGCTGCTTCGTATAAATCAGCAGGAATGGATTGTAGGATACTTGTTACCATAACATAAATATATGGGAATCCTAGCCATCCTTGAATTAAAATGATGGCTGTTTTTGTCCAAAACGCATCTGTTTTCCAAGCAATTCCTGGAATGTGAACAAATGGAATTAAGTGATTAATAAATGGAATAACTTGTGTATTAATCGCTCCAATTGAGTCGTTAAACATATTTGAGAATGTCAAAATGGTAATAAAAGCTGGTACAGCCCAAGGTAACAAGAAGATAACCCCGAAGAAACGACGGCCTTTGATGAAATCTTGGTTCGCTATAACCGCTGTTAATATACCGATTGAAATTTGTAGTGTAGTTGCTAAAATAGCCCAAATAATGGTCCATGTGAATACTGACATGAATGCGTCGCGGAATGTACTTAAGAAGAAAATATTTTTAAAATTCTGAATGCCTACCCAGTCTAATAAGAAAGCTGGTGGCATATGTCTAAAGTCATAGTTTACAAAAGCAGTTAACACTGTAACCATTACCGGGAAAATAATTGCAAAAGCCATAAATAAATAACTTGGAATAATTAATAGATAAGGAAATCCATTTTCATAAACGTTATTCAATATTTCATTAAATGATTGATTGACTTTTAGACCTTTTTTCCAACGCATCGCTGTTTCTTTTGCATCGCGAATATTAAACCCATAAAAAATTAAAAAGATGACTGTAATAATGATTTGCAATGTTCCTCGAATCATTAAGAACAATGAATGATCTTCAAAAGGTACAGATCCTAATGTCACTAAATCATGAAAAGCTTGTGCCCCGAACACAGCCAATTCAATAATGAATACAGCAGTTAAAAGTAAGAAGAAAAAGCCTTTAATTTTCTGTTCGTTATAAAATTGTCCGCCTCCTGGTATTAAGGAGAGAAGCGCGGCTTTTTTAGGATCTTTGTCTTTTCCAATTAATTTTACGTCTGTCGCCGACATAATAAATCCTCCTTAGTAGTCTAAAAGACGGGGGGTCACCCCGTCAATTAGCACTTTTTTATTGTTCAGCTTCAATAGAAAACTGATCGATTGTCGATACTAATGGAAAGAATTATATGTGCATGACGTACAATCATCTATCCTATTAGTATAAGGGTGTTATCATTTATTTTTATTGATGTTTTTGTTCAATTGATTGTTTGATTAATTCAACTGCATCGTCAGCTGATTGTTTAGCTGATTTGTTGCCGCTAGCTGCGTCGAACATTAAGTTTTCAGCACCTGACCAAACTTCACCCATTTCAGGAATATTTGGCATTGGAACAGCATTTGCGTAAACATCGATAACAGCTGTTGTTAATTCGTTGTTTGTATCTGCAGCTTTTTGACGAGCTACTTGGTTAGCAGGAATTTCACCTAATTTTTCATACATCTTAGTTTGTTGTTCTTCACTTGAAGCCCAGTCTAAGAATTTTTGTGCTAAATCTTGTTTTTTAGAGTAGCTTGAGATAATCCAACCTTTACCACCAGCAAATGGTGCATATTCTTTACCGTTTGGCAATGTAGGGATTTTAGAAACGCCATAGTTAACACCTGCATCTTTAAATGATGCTGCATCCCATGGACCTGAAATAACTGCTGCTGTTTTACCTTCTGTAAATGATTGACTTACAAAGTCGCCTGCACTCTTCACATCAAGCATACCTTGTGGCCATACTTTTTGGAACCAATCAACTGCGTATTGGATACCTTCGATTGATTCAGGTTTATTTAATCCAAGATCTTTTGTATCTGTTCCGTTTTCACCAAATACATATCCTCCGTAACCTGAAATTAATCCGTATGCGAAGTAGAAGTCTGTCCATTTAGCTAAGAACGCTGTATTTTTACCTGCTTCGTCAGCAAAGTTATATTTAGCATCTTTAGATAATCCTTCTAATTCTTCAAAAGTTTTTGGTGCTTCTGATAATAAATCTTTGTTGTAATACATTACTAATGTTTCAATAACTGCTGGTGCACCGTAGATTTTGCCATCCATTGTTACTTGGCGTTTGTCTGTTTCATCGTAGTTTGCGTCATCGATTAATTTCACTTCTGAAATTTGACCAGTTTGAGCTAAACTTCCGATACGGTCATAAGGTGCAATCAACACGTCTGGAGCTGTACCCGCAGGACCATCCAAGTTTAATCCTTCAAGTTTTTCAAACATGTCTGCATCTAACACTTCAACTTTAACATCATTTGCTTTTTCAAACTCTTCGATGTTGTCTTTAACATAGTCTGATAACCCAGCTGCTGATACGACTAAAGTTTTGTCATCTTTACCAGCTTCTTTGCTATCTTTTTTGGCATTGTTTGATCCACAAGCAACTAATGTCACCGCACTTAATGTTGTAACTGTTCCTAATGCAACTTTTTTCCAAAATGTTTCCATGTTTTCTCCTCCTAATTTCAAATCGATTAACGTTTAAGATTCATCTTACACGCAACCGTTTTCTTATATCTCTATGATATGATAACGCTTACTGATTTGCAAGTATTTTTTGGAAAGTTTTTAAACTTTCCAAAAATACTTTTCATGCTTTTCAACCGTTAAAATTATTGCTCTAAATGCCAAATGTCATCATTGTATTGGCTAATCGTACGGTCACTTGAGAAGAAGCCTGCTTTACTAATATTTACAATCACTTTTTCTAACCATAATGCTTGGTCGTCATAGTCTACATACATTTGTTCTTTTACTTTAATGTAGTTTTCTAAGTCGATCAATGTCATGAACCAGTCTTTATTAATTAATTCGTTATAAAGACGGTCTAAGCGTTCAACATTGCCAAGTGCTTTCATTTCATCTGACACGATGAAATCAACTAATGGTTTGATTGCTGGCAATTCATAGTATTCACGTGATACGTATCCTGCTGTTTCGTATAACTTGATGATTTCATCACTTTCTTTACCGAAAATGTAAATATTTTCTGGGTCAACTAATTCAGCAATCTCAACGTTTGCCCCATCCATTGTACCTAGTGTTAATGCACCGTTTAACATGAATTTCATGTTACCAGTACCACTTGCTTCTTTAGATGCTAATGAGATTTGTTCAGAAATATCACATGCTGGAATTAAGTATTCTGCATGGCTCACGTTGTAGTTTTCGATCATCACTACTTGTAAGTGTGGTGATACTTCTGGGTCTTTTGCGATTAATTCACTTAATGAAAGAATTAAATGAATCACATCTTGTGCGATTGTGTAAGCAGGAGCTGCTTTTCCACCAAAGAATAACGTAATTGGTGTGTTTGGAATATTACCTGCTTTAATATCTAAATATTTATGAATAATGTATAACGCGTTCATTTGTTGACGTTTGTATTCATGAATACGTTTAATTTGAATATCAAAGATTGAATGCTCGTTGATTGTTACATTTTGTGTTAATTCTAAATGTTTTTTCAACGCTACTTTGTTATCTAATTTAATTTGAGCTAATTTTGATTTCACTGCTTCGTTTGTTTTTTCTGATAATAAGGCACTTAAGTCTTGCGTATTTCGCCATTCTTTACCTAATAATTCGTCGAAGTAACGTGATAATTCTGGGTTAGCTGCCATTACCCAACGTCTGAATGTAATTCCGTTTGTTTTGTTGTTAAAACGTTCTGGATATAATTCATAGAAATCTTTTAATTCAGATTCTTTTAAGATATCTGTATGTAATTGAGCTACCCCATTTACACTGAATCCATAGTGAATTGACATATGTGCCATGTGGACACGGTTTTGTTCGTCAATAATGTGAACAGATTGTTTGTCTGGATAACTTGCTTTCACACGTGCATCTAATTCTTTAATAATTGGAATAAGATGTGGTACTACTTCTTCTAAGTCATGTAATGGCCATTTTTCTAACGCTTCCGCTAAAATTGTATGGTTCGTGAAAGCTGTCATTTTTTGAACCATTTCGATTGCACGGTCTTGGTCCATTCCACGTTCAATTAATAAACGAATCATTTCAGGAATAACTAATGCAGGGTGTGTATCGTTAATTTGAATCACTGCATAGTCCGCTAATTCTTCGATTGTTGCGCCTTTTTCAAGTGCTTCGTCGATAATTAATTGTGCACCGTTTGATACCATGAAGTATTGTTGATAAATACGTAATAACTCACCATTACGATCTGAGTCGTCTGGATATAAGAATAATGTTAAGTTCTCTTTGATGTTTGTTTTATCAAAATCAATACCGCTTGAAATAATTCCTTCACTTACACTATCTAAATCGAATAAACGTAGACGATTACGTGTTGTTTGTTCATAACCTAATACATCAATATCATACAATGTTGAGCGTAGTGTAAAGTTTTTAAATGGCACATCATATTTACGTTCTGAGGCAACTAACCAGTCGTCTCCTGTACGCCATGCATCTTTAATTGTTGTTTGTTGGTTGTTTTCAAATACTTGACGGAATAAACCAAAGTGGTAGCTTAAGCCCACACCATCTGCATTTAATTTTAATGTGGATAAAGAATCCATAAAACATGCAGCTAGACGGCCTAATCCCCCGTTACCTAATGATGGTTCATGTTCTGCTTCTTCAACTAATGATAAGCTTGAGCCAGCTGCTTTTAATTCTTCGTCAATTTCATCATATAAGCCTAAGTTTAAAATATTGTTTGATAATAACTTACCAATTAAAAACTCTGCTGAGAAATAGTATAATTTTTTCTTTTCTTCGTGTAATTTTAATTCTGCTGAACGATCACGAACTAAATCTAATAATGCTTTGTATAGTTCTTGATTCGTACATTCTGAAACTTCCTTGTTAAATAACCTCTTCGTATAACTCGCTATTAAATTCATATTTATCTCCTTCATATCAATTTCTTGATTATTTTTTAGTGATGTGCTCTAAAGTATGTTTCACTTAAATCTCTTAACCAATTTTCAAGATTCTCTGTTATAGCAGAATCACTCATCCGCCAATCCCAGTTACCACCTAATGTATTCGGACGGTTCATCCGTGCTTCGTCGCCTAACTCCAATAAATCTTGCATCGTGTAAATAGCCGTATGACTAGGCGATGCTGCAATTCCGCGATTAAGTGCTTGAGCGATTGTTTCATTTTCTTTTTTATGTAAATAAGACTCGCATTGTCTTTGTTGACCTTCACCTGCACTGTGATACCACCCTAAACCTGTTTGGTTATCATGTGTTCCAACATAAGCAATCGTGTTACGGTCGTAATTATGTGGTAGATCGACTGAATCCATACCACTAAATCCAAATTGTAAAATCTTCATGCCAGGGAAACCTGTATACTCGCGCATGACAATGACTTCATCCGTCATAAATCCTAAGTCTTCAGCAATAATGTTTACTTCACCTAATTGCTCTTTTAACGTTTTGAACAATTCAATACTTGGTCCTTGAGCCCATTCTCCGCTACGCGCACTTGTTGCATCTTTTGGAATTTGCCAGAATGATTCAAACCCACGGAAATGATCAATTCGAACATAGTCGTATAATTTCAAACTTTCTTTTAGACGTGTCACCCACCATTGGTAGTTGTCTTCTTTCATATAATCCCAGTTATAAATCGGGTTCCCCCACCATTGTCCTTCATCAGTGAATGCATCTGGCGGACATCCCGCTACAACAGTTGGTAGATTCATGTCGTCCACTTTGAAGTATTGCGGCGTACACCACATTTCAACGCTATCGCCTGAAACATAAATTGGCATATCGCCAATAATCAGAACATTCTGTTGATTTGCATATTCTTTCAAGTCCATCCATTGTTGGAAGAAGAAGAATTGTGTAACTGCGTGGTACATCCGTTCGTTTTCAAGTTTTTCACGATACTCTTCTAACGCTTGGGCTTCTCTTAAACGAATTGGTTCATCCCATTCATACCAAGGTTTTAAATCGAATGATTCCTTAATAGCCATGTAGTCACAAAAATCATTTAACCAAAAAGCGTTTTCAGAATAGAATACTTTAAAAGTTTCTGAATTTTGACCATCTGCTGCTAAAAAGTTTTGAACTGCTTTTTCCAAAATTGGGCGTCTAGCATAAAAGATCAATCCATAATCCACTTTTGAATGATCATCGCCAAAATTAACTGATTGGTAATCTTCTGCTGCTAACCAGCCTTGCTCTTGTAAACGTTCAAAATCAATAAAATGAGTATTCCCTGCAAAAGCAGAAAATGATTGATATGGTGAATCGCCATAACTTGTTGTAGTTAATGGCAAAATTTGCCAGTAACGTTGTTTAGTACGGTTTAAGAAATCAACGAATTGAAAAGCTGACTTTCCAAATGTTCCGATTCCTTGTTGATTTGGTAAAGATGAAACATGCATCAAAACTCCACTTGCTCGTTCCATAGTATCCCCCTTTCATAATTCAATTTCATTATAGAGTCTTTTTCTCTTTTGCGCAACCGTTTGCTTAAAGTTTGTTGAATTTTTTTATTTTTTGTAAGCGTTACTAACCTTATTATTACAGTATTCTCATTTTATCTTTAAAGTTTGATAATTCATTCACATTTTCAACAATCATTACAATTTAGCGTATTATGCGTCAATTTGCATGAAAAAATTGCACCTTTATATTGATTGTGCTAATATTATTTTTGTATTATACCGCTTACATCCTGTGTTTATTAAAAATGAAGGGAGGAGCTCTATGGCGATTACAATTCGAGATGTGGCTCAAAAAGCAGGCGTTGCACCTTCAACCGTTACACGTGTGATTCAAGATAGTCCTGCAATTAGCCTGAAAACAAAGCAACGAGTTCGACAAGTGATGAGTGAATTAAACTATATTCCTAATTTAAATGCGCGTAGTTTAGCAAGTAGTAAGACATCGATTATTGGACTCATTTTACCACCTGACTCTGATACGTTTTATCAGAATCCATTTTTCCCAACTGTCTTACGAGGCATTAGTAAAGCAGCTTCACACATTGGTTACACGATATCGTTAATATCAGGTAATAATGAATTAGAACGTAGACAAAATGTAGAAAAAACCATCTCTGGGGGACGAGCTGACGGATTACTATTTTTATACGCTGAAAGCGACGATCCAATTATGCAATTAGTCAATGAATTGAACTTTCCATATGTCGTAATTGGTAACCCATCTTCTTCAAGTGTTAACTTTGTCGATAACGACAATATTAAGATGGCTTATGATGCAACCGAGTATCTACTCAATCGAGGTAATAAAAAAATCGGATTTATCGGCGGAAATACAGAGATGAACTTTATTAAAAACCGATTCAAAGGTTACCAAGATGCTTTAAAAAATAATCAACTTACAATGGACGAACAACTTATTTTTAATGAGCTTGCTTTTGTTCCAGAAATTGGCTACCAATTAGCATTAACTTTAAATGATACTACATCAATTGATGCAATGGTTATTGCCGATCAGTTAGTTGCTTCTGGTTTTAGACAAGCCGTTGTCCAACATGATTTACCTATCGAAATTATTACTTTTAAAGCTTATAATTCAAGTATCACCATTAGCGAAAACGAAGAAGCATTTATTCATATCGATGCTCAAAGACTGGGACAAGTCGCTTTGGAAATGATGTTAAAGATTATTGAGGACTCCAGTAATCGAACAGCCCATACTGGTTATTTTCATGAAATCATTCATCACGAATTAATTGAATTAACGCAAATAAATTATTCTGATTCAAAATAAATAAACATGCTATTATAATGATATAAAAAAGCAAGGGACACATCTCCCTTGCTTTTTTCTTATCAACCATAACGAACTTGAAGTAAATCTTGCAAAGATTTTATTATCTTTTGTTGCGAATCACTGATTGCTATTTTTTCAGTTATTAATACGCGCGATAAATCTAACATGAAGCGATTGAGTACCAAAATAACAGCAGATTCTTCTTGTCTTAATTCTTTCCTATAGTGTATTAATATTTTTCTTAATGGTTCCACTTTACTTTCATATGGAAGTGACGCTAATAAAGTTGTGATACCTTCTATAGCAACTGCTCGACGTTCACTACCACCCGCATACCATTTTAATTTTTTCATTTTTTCTCACCTTTTCTTATATTCAACAGTGTATATAAATCATCAGAAAAAATATACCGCCTAAGGTCGGATTAATCATTTAAATCTACTTTTTTTGTTTTATTAATTTTTCACAATAAAAAAATTATATTATTTTACTCAAAATGTCTTGACATCGAAATATTTAATTGATAGTATCTAAAAGACAAATCGTAAAGAGTACGATTTAATAAATATAAAGCGAGGACATTATGAAAGAATCTAATAAGAAATGGATATACGGCTTATCTGCAGCTGCTATTTTAGGTGCTGGTTCTGTTTACGCAGTGAACCAATTCAATGATCAAACTGATAATAAAGCAGTTACAACCGATTCAAAATCAAAAGTTGATTACGATAAATTAGCTAAAGATATTGAAGATAAAAATAAAGAACATTCACACGGGGACACTCATGAAGAAGTTGTCGTAGAAATTAAAGAAGATGGCTATGTGACTTCACACGGTAACCATTACCATTACTACAAAGGAAAAGTTCCTTTCGATGCACTAATTAGTGAAGAGTTAGTACTTAACGATAAAGATTATAAATTCAGTAAAGACGATGTAGTTAGTAAAGTAAAAGGCGGATACATTATTCGTTACAAAAAAGGGTTTTACTTGTACTTAACTGATAACAAAGAAAATAATATTAAAACGAAAAAAGAAATTGAAACATTAAAACAAACCGTTGAAAATAGCCCATCCAAACATGACCATATGCACGGTGAAGATGATGGTTACGAGTTCAACGTAAAAGATATCGTATCTGAAACAGCGGATGGCTATGTTGTAAAACACGGTGACCACTTCCATTATATTTATAAAAAAGACGTGAATCGTCCAAATCGTTCAACTCAAATGACAAATAACAAAAAAGCTAATAATCACCACCATACCTCTGATCATCATGAAGAACATGACGACTATGTTTTTGATATGAAAGATGTTATTGAAGAAACAGCGGATGGCTATGTTGTGAAACATGGTAACCACCTCCACTTTATTTACAAGAAAGACGTGTCTCCTAACAAACCATCAAAAGACAAAAAACCTTCTGTAAATATCGCACATGATTCAAATCATCACAATCACGATGCTATCAAGCCGATCGAAGATGATTATGTATTTGATATGAAAGATGTCATTCAAGAAACTAAAGATGGTTACATTGTTAAACACGGTGATCATTTACACTTTATTTATAAAGACAAAGATAAAAATAAAGAACATAATCACAAAGATCTTGATCATGACCACGATAGCAAACATGAAGATCATGACCACAAACACCCTGAAAGTGATCATGATGACGAAAAAGATCATGACGACCATGCAAAAGAAGAAAAACCATTGGATTCAAAATTAGAAGAACGTCTTCAAAAAATTATGAAAGACTATGGGATCAAACGTGAACAAATTCGTATCGATGAAGAAGCTAACTTAATTGTTTACCCTCACGGTACACACTATCACGCTGAACCATTAGATCCAAACAAACTATCGAATAACAATGATCATCATCATCACCACCATCACGAAGAAGAACCTGATACTGACCCTTCAATTGAAACTCATTCTATTGTCGGTCCAATTAAGTTAGATCAACGTTCACAGTTATTTAAACGTGAACAACTTATCACAGATTATCCGGCACTTTCAGAAAAAATAAAGGATATTCATAACTTTAGAATGATTGGCTTCTTTGTGGCTCAAGAAGATAGCAAACTGAAAACAAGTAGTCAATTATCATTAGACGGTCAACCTGTTGACTATATGATTTATTTAGTTCGCAAGGATCTGCCTTGGAAAGATGTTACTTTTAAATTGCCTGAAGTTATCTTGGAACAAGATCATTATTTAAAAGGTTGGACTTACGAGCTACCAACAGAAGGAATTGTTAAACGTGATCGTTTATTCTCTGCACGTATTCGTCCTAATCGTTTCAAAGAATCTCCAGTAGTCATTAATCCAATAAATGCTGACACACTTGATCCTGATTCTTATACAATGGCTGATTATATTCGAATTAGCTTCCATTCATTGAATTACGGCTCACTCAAATATGAACATCATCAACAACCCAATATGATGTTTTGGATTAAAGATACAGCCACATGGGGGGAAGCGAAAGCAAATGGCTTCTCTATCCCAAAACCTGTTCCTAAGCCTGGATTTGAGTTTATAGATTGGGGACATGGTTTACCAGATGATCAGGATAAAGTATCTACCGAAATTTATACCGCAAGATTTGGCGTCAGCTCATCTATCTTGGGCCCTTATGTACCAAAAGATTTAGCTCATCCGTTGAACGAAACAGACGAACATCGTCCGCATCCTAAATCATTAAGTTTACCTTACAATCCAGCTAAATATGCCACGGTAGCATTTAAAGTGGAAGGCAATCATGGATCTGTCAGTGATTACTTTGATCAAGGTAAAATATTAACTTACCTTGTGAGAAAAGATATTTCTCAAGGTCAAGCTTTCTTAATTGCACCAACCGTTATTCCAGAAGAAGGGTATGAGTTCGTTGGATGGGATCGACAAATCAATCCAAACGAGAACGCTTCAAACACTTTGTATACGGCAAAAATGAGAAAAGTTGATCCAAATAAACTAGGTTCAAACGAAGACAAAGGAAAATCGTCGCATCCTGCTGATGACCCAAATTGGGATCCGTTTGATCATTTATTCACAACACCTTCTGAGCCACTAACTGATCCAAATGTGTCAGAAGCCCCTCTGATTAGTCCTTTAGCTAAAAAAGAACAACCTGAATCACATGTTTCAACAGAAGGCTTAAAGGAAACTAATTCTGAAATGGGAGATAGTACATCTGCAGAGTATACTGCACCTTAAGTACAACTAATCCAACAAACTAAAAGACGACCATTATTTAGTCCGTTTATTCTGACTTCGATAATGGTCGTCTTTTTAGGTTCTATAATTTATAGGGTTGATAGCCAAAGGCCTCCACTCTATTTTTTATTTTAGGGTACAAAAAAGAACAGATCTTCTGTATATTATAAGCGCCTAAACCATAATAAAGGAGAGCTGTTCCATGACTAAAATTATACCATCTTTACTCGGATTAAACGATAAAAACATCAAAATTAATGACCAAAAATTAACAAAATGTTCAATTAAAGGACGTTTATCCTTTCTATTATCTGACGAATTAATCGAGCCGATTGATTGTTGCCCTTGTTGTGAAAGCCCTTCTTCAGAACATTCGATTGTTAAAAATGGCACGCGCACATCACGTATT
>NZ_JAGN01000037.1 GCF_000526675.1 Atopobacter phocae ATCC BAA-285 | reverse complement strand
CAAACATTCCTCAATAATTTTCTTTTTAAACTGCTCAGAATAATTGTTATTGCTACCTTTCGATATTAAAGCCGAAGGCCCATGTATTCTATACTTATTAAGGTACTTTCGAAAGTTTTTATTATTTAATTTTAAGCCATAATTTTCCTGTAGTTCTGCATAGGATATTCCACTGATTAAATAGAGATCAATAAAATACATTAACTCATTAGCTGAATAACGTTTATTTTTACGCATGAAAAACTCCCCCTAAAATAGTTTTACTTTTTCAAGTGTCTACTTTAGGGGGAGCATATCATATTAATTGGAACCTCTTTTTTTGTCATTATTTTTTTATTATTTTTGGGTAGTTAGTATAAATTAATGGATTAACGTTAGAATTTCTGTTGACGTCATATCCAGAGCAGTAGCTACTGCTTCATTTGTAATATGTCCTTTATACGTATTAATACCTGTTTGAATCGTTGAATCATTTTTTATCGATTCTTCTAATCCGTCACGTAAAATCGTCATGAGATAAGGTAAAGTCACATTCGTTAATGCAATGGTTGACGTACGAGCTACTGCACCTGGCATATTTGCAACCGCATAATGTAAGACACCATGTTTGATATAAACGGGGTCATCATGAGTAGTCACGCGGTCTTCTGTTTCAAAAATACCTCCTTGATCGACAGCTACGTCTACGATAACACTTCCAGGTTTCATGGATTTGACCATTTCTTCAGTAACTAATTTAGGGGCTTTTGCACCAGGAATTAATACGGTACCGACTACAATATCAGCATCTTTAACTGCTTCAGCGATATTAGTTGGATTAGACATCAAAGTGACGATTTCTTTGCCGTATAGTTGTTCGATTTCAGTTAATGTTTCCATTTTTATATCGAGTACGGTTACATGTGCACCTAAACCTAGAGCAGTTTGCACAGCATTTCTACCAGCTGTTCCTCCACCAATAATAACGACTTTACCATTTTTCACACCAGGGATACCGCCAATTAATATACCTTGACCTCCATATTGATTACCTAAAAAGTGAGAAGCCGTTTCAACAGCTAATCGCCCAGCGATGGTACTCATTGGTGTTAATAAAGGTAAATCTCCATTAGGGCCTACCATTGTTTCATAACCGATAGCCGTTACTTGATTTTCTTTTAATGCCTGAGCAAGTTTTGGTTCGTTCGCCAAATGGAAATAAGTATAGATTGTTAGATTAGGTCGGAAGAAGCCATATTCTTCTGGTTGCGGTTCTTTTACTTTAACGACGATATCTGCCGCCCATACTTCTTCAGCCGTTTCTTTAATGATTGCACCATTTTCAATATATTCTTCATTTGTTATACCTGATCCAATCCCGGCGTCTTGTTCAACATAAATTGTAGCGCCTAAGCGAATAAGTTCAGATACACCTTGTGCCGTCATGCCAACTCTTTTTTCATTATTTTTAATCTCTTTTGGAATACCTATTGATACCATTAAATCCCTCCAAATGTTTAAATCATTAAAAAATGATGAAAGTTTTTATCATATACTTATTTTAACAAAAATGAATACGACTTACAAATTGAAGAAATACTAAAATATAATACAAGTTAGTGTAGTCTTTTAAGTAAGGTTTTAAGAAGAGATGACATGAGAAGAGCTAAAGGTTTTATGGTATACTGTCTTAGAGTAAATGATAAAGGAATAGAAAGTAGGAAAGAAGATGGGCGATGCTTTAGATTTGATCGTTATTACAGGAATGAGTGGTGCAGGTAAGACCGTAGCGATGCAATCGTTTGAAGATATGGGCTATTTCTGTATTGATAACATGCCGCCAAGTTTAATGCCAAAATTTTGGGAATTAGTTAAAGAGTCAGGCAAACTAACTAAAATTGCACTCGTTATTGACTTAAGATCGCATGTGTTTTTTGATGAATTATTAGATGTCGTTAATAATCTAGATAACACATCATTTGTAACGACGCGAATTTTATATTTAGAATCAAGTGACAAGAAATTAGTGTCACGTTATAAGGAAACACGGCGAAGTCATCCATTAGCACCAGATGGTCGTTTAATTGAGGGAATAAGAGAAGAGCGACGTCTATTACAAGATATTCGCACACGAGCACAAAAAATTATCGATACGACGGAATTAAAGCCAAAAGAATTGCGCGAGCAAATTATGCAGACGTTTGGTGATCAATCCGATCATCAATTTACAGTCCAAGTGTATTCATTTGGTTTTAAATACGGGTTACCAATTGATGCGGACATTGTCATGGATGTTCGTTTTTTACCGAACCCATTTTATATTGAAACGTTACGTCCATTAAACGGGATGGATCAACCGGTTTATGATTATGTGATGAAACAACCAGAAACGGAACAATTTTATCGTAAATTAATGGATTTACTTTATGTTTGTCTCCCTGGTTACAAAAAAGAAGGCAAACAATCATTAGTGATTGCGATTGGTTGTACAGGTGGACAACATCGGTCGATTGCGATTGCCGAGCGAGCAGGTCGGGATATTGCGGCTTTGGGTTATCCGGTCAAAATGTATCATCGCGATCATGAACGGCGTAAACGGGAGGCAAAAATAAATGATTAATCGATCTCAAACTAAAATCGCAGTAATTGGTGGTGGAACAGGCTTACCCGTATTATTGCGTGCATTAAGAAAAACGCATGCGGATGTCACGGCGATTGTGACGGTTGCCGATGATGGAGGAAGTAGTGGCGTAATTCGTGATTATGTCAATGTTGTCCCACCAGGAGATATTCGAAATTGTTTAACAGCACTATCGGATTTACCGGATTTGGAAAAAGATATTTTTCAGTATCGATTCGACTCGGACGATCAGTTCTTTGCTGGACATGCGATTGGTAACTTAATTATTGCGGCTTTGACTGAAATGAAGGGAAATATTTTTGATGCGGTCGTTTTATTGAATGATATGATGCGTATTAATGGCCGAGTATATCCGGCCAGTGAAGAACCTCTCACATTATATGCACAATTTAAAGATGGCACATTAGGAGTCGGCGAATCAAAAATTGCCACGCATCGTAAACCGATTGAGTATGTATATGTTAAAACATCCGATACACAAGAAGAAGCTGTTGCTAATCCACAAGTTATTCAAGTCATTATGGAAAGCGATATGATTGTATTGGGACCAGGAAGCTTGTATACGAGTATTTTACCCAATGTCATGATTGGTAATTTGGGACAAGCACTTTGTGAAACTGAAGCAGAAATTGTTTATATTTGTAATATAATGACGCAATGGGGCGAAACGGAGCATTTTACAGATGCTGATCATGTACGTGTATTACATCGTCATTTAAAGCAACCGTTTATTGATACAGTATTAGTCAATAATGAACCGGTTCCTGAAACACATATCAATCCAATTGAGAATGGGGAGTACCTCTATCAAGTGGGTGATGACTTTGAAGGATTGCGCGCAGAAGGATGTCGTGTGATTTCAGCCGATTTCTTAGATGTGACAGATAAAGGTGTTTTTCATGATGGAGAAAAAGTGGTTGATGAATTGCATCGTATTATTTCGCGTGCAAAAAGCTATGAATAGAACGGAGGGGTTAAGTGTCATTTGCCAGCGAAACAAAAAACGAATTAACACGCCTTCCGGTTCATCCCGCACATGCTAAGGCAGAATTAGCAGCAATCATTCGGATGAATGGTGCGATTAGTTTATACAATGGACAATTTATATTAAACGTTCAAACAGAAAATGCGGCGATTGCGCGTCGTTTATATTCTTTAATTCAAGATGTTTTTCAAATTGATAGCGAGTTGCTTGTTCGACGTAAAATGAAGCTGAAGAAAAATAATGTGTATATCGTTCGTGTGACGTCACAAGCTAGTATGATTTTAAGTGAATTGGATATTATGGATGGCATGCAAATTAATCATCACATTCCCGAACACTTGAGAAATGATCCCGAATTACGTCGATCATACTTACGGGGAGCTTTTTTAGCGACTGGATCAATTAATAATCCAGAAAGTTCGAGTTACCATTTGGAAATTTATTCGAATTATGAAACACATAGCGAGGAATTAAAGCAATTGCTCGATTTATATGAATTTAAAGCACGAACGATTGAAAGACGAAATGGATCAATTGTGTACATTAAAGAAGCTGAGAAAATTGGTGATTTTTTAGCTTTAATTGGAGCAATCAATGCCCGATTAATGTTTGAAAACATTCGAATTGTGAGAGATTTACGTAATTCGGCGAATCGATTGGTTAACTGTGAAGTAGCGAATTTGAATAAAGTGGCAAAAGCAGCGGCTCAACAAATTCAAAACATTCAATTGATTGACGAAACGATTGGCATTGATCAATTACCACTTCGCTTACAACAAATGGCTAAGATTCGTTTAGCCGAACCGGATATGACATTAACGGAATTGGGACAGTATATTGAAGACGGACCTATCTCCAAATCGGGCATCAATCATCGACTCCGTAAACTAAACGAATGGGCGGACAAAATCCGACGCGAACGAGAAAATAAAGAATAGTTATTTAAAAAAATCTATCTTTCTTTTTTATGCATCTATATAAGTAGATCAAAAAAGGAGGATAAAAAATGAATCATATTCAATTAATTGGACGCCTCGCACGACCAGTTGAATGTCGACAAACTAATCAAGGGCGATCAGTTTTAAATAATACAATTGCAGTTCAAAGAAAACGAGAGTCAGAGTATCAAACGGCTGATTTCATTCCATTTGTAGCGTGGGGGGAAATAGCAGAATTAATCCATCAATATGTCGAGAAAGGGCATTTGGTAGGTCTTTCAGGCACGATGCAATCGCGCCAATACATTAATTCAAAAGATGAGAAAGTATATTCCGTTGAAATGGTTGTGGATGAAGTGACCTTCTTGCAACCTAGAGAAACGAAGGAATCAGAAGACGCATTTGTTTTTTAATACAGGATGACTATCAAAAAAGCCACCACTCTTTTTTAGAGTGATGGCTTTTTATTTAACCAACGCGTGTGCCATTTGGTACAGAGGATTCAGGTTGTGCAAGAACCGGCGTAATTCCGTCTTCATAACCGATGTCATAAACCATGCCGTGGCTTTCATAACCAAACATCTTTTTCGGTGGTAAATTGACTACAAACAAAGCTTGTTTACCTTCAAGTTCTTCTTTCGGATGCTCTCTCTCTTGTTTCATTCCAGCTAAGATAGTGCGTTTGAATGAACCAAAATCAACGGTCATCGCAATCATGTGCTTTGATTCGATAATATCTTTTACTTCTTCTATTAATCCCACACGAATATCTATTTTATTTAAGTCCTCTAATGTGATATCAGCTTTAATCGTTGTCATGTATATCCTCCTTTATGGTTTAAGTTGGAATCCTTGTTGTTCAATTACTTGCATGATAGCATCACGTTTTTCATGAGGAATCGCTAATTTTTGTGCCACTTGATTTGTAAATGTGTCAGATCGCTTATTTTTTTGACGAGAATCATAATATGTCGTCATTTCTTCATCAAAGTCAGCTAAGTCGGCTAATAAATCATCGGTCATCGGGTAACTGTTTTCACCGACGCGGAGGTTCATGGCCATTCTTGGTTTTAATTCCGGTTGATCATCAGGATAACCAAAACCTAAGCCGAGTAATGGAAAAGTATATGGTGGCAAGTTTAATACATCGACTAAACGTTCTGAATCATTAAGAATAGACCCAAAGAACACTGTACCTAAATCAGCTGATTCAATAGCAGTTGCCATGTTTTGAGCAGTTAAGTAAACATCAGCCGCACCTTGGAAAAATAAATTCATTCCAATCATTGGGGCGTGACCATTTTTAGTCGTAGCGATTTGATCGTTTCGATATTGATCGACTAAGAAAATAAATAATTCAGGTACCGTAGCTAAATAAGGTTGCATACTAATCTCAGCGATTTGCTGTCTTAAATTAGGATCTGTGATCCGAATCATCGAGCTACTTTGTAAATTATTACTTGTCGCTGTTCGCTGTGCCACTTGAATAAATTGTTCCAATAAGTCAGCCGGCACCGCTTGCTCCTTGAAAAAACGAATCGTTCGATGGTTTAATTGCTTATTAATCATGTGATTCATGGGCTACACTCCTTTATTCGATTGATATAACTTTAGTATATCAAAAAATATATGGAACATCATAAAATAACTATTTTATTCATTTTGACATCGATTTCTAAGAGATATCATACTGAAAGAGTCAAAAAAGTGTGTTATTATGTTCTCTGTAATCATTTTTTTGAATAATTTTAGTAATCACGGAAGGGGGACTGTTAATGCATCAAGTAAATCAATTGACGAAGCAAGTAAAAGAGCTTGAATTATTGAAATATACGATCGACTTTCGACAAATTGATGACTTAATTATGTTAACGGTCGGTGAGCCCGATTTTCCTGCGCCAGATTTAGTTAAAAAGGCCGCAATCGAAGCCATCGAAATGAATATGACAGGCTATGCACCAGGCAAAGGCATTTTGCCATTACGTCAAGAAATTGTCAATTATATTAAAAGAAAATATCATGTAGAATATCACGTGGATCAAATTACAGCGGTCATGGGATTAACAGAAGGAATTGGGTCCATTTTAATGGCTTTACTCAATCCAGGAGATGAAGTCATTATTCCAACACCGTTTTTCTCACCGTATGAATCGGCAACGATTATGAATAACGGAAGACCAGTCTTTGTAGATACGAGTGCAACGGATTTTAAATTAACACCGGAATTATTAAAGGCAACACTAGTCGCCCATCCTAAGGCACGTATATTAATGTTGAATTATCCAAGTAATCCAACGGGTGTTTCATATACTCGCGAAGAGATAAAAGCATTAGCGGAAATGATCAAAACGACTGAATTATTAGTTGTTAGTGATGAAATTTATGCTGAACTTCTTTATGAAGGAACACATACAACCATTGCAGAGTTTCTACCAGAGCAAACCTTTTTAATGAATGGCGTGTCTAAATCACACGCAATGACTGGTTGGCGTGTCGGTTTTATTGCTGCACCTACTGCTTATTTAGATGCTGTTCAAAAAGCACATGAAGTGACTGCAGCGATTGGGTCGACTCAAAATCAGTTGGCGGCAGTGACAGCATTTAGAGATTGTGATGATGATGTTGCACGGATGCGTGAGTCGTATCGTGAACGTCGTGATTATTTATTAAGAGAATTAGCCGATTTAGGTTTTAATATCAAATATCCAATGGGCGCTTTCTATTTATTCCCACAACTGCCTGATTATGTCGATATCGACGATCGCGAATTTGCTATGCGTTTGGCACATGAAGCAAAAGTAGGTGTCTTACCGGGTTCTGTATTTGGACCAGGTGGGGAAGGATATTTACGTATTAGTTATGCCACTTCTTTAGTTGATTTGAAGCGTAGTGTCGAGCGATTAAAACAATTTCTAACCAAGCAATTTCAATATCAAATAAATAAATAAAACTAATGATCATGTAAAGGACGATGTGAATGATTGAGCGTTATACACGCCCTGAAATGGGTAAAATATGGACGGACGAAAATAAATATCAAGCATGGCTAGAAGTCGAATTACTTGCAGCTGAAGCATGGCAACAATTGGGTGAAATTCCAGCAGAAGATGTGCGTTTACTCCGCCAAAATGCGTCGTTTCAAGTGGAACGCATTTTAGAAATCGAACAAGAAACACGCCATGACGTTGTTGCATTTACACGGGCCGTTAGTGAAACGTTAGGTGAAGAGAAAAAATGGGTTCATTATGGTTTAACTTCCACGGACGTAGTAGATACTGCTAATGGTTATTTATTGAAGCAAGCTAATCAAATTATTCGTATGGATCTTGTTCAGTTAATGACTTCTATTAAAAAAAGAGCATTAGAACATAAATATACTATCCAAATGGGGCGGACACATGGTGTACATGCGGAACCGACCACATTTGGGTTAAAACTAGCAACATGGTATGCGGAATTAGACCGCCATTTAACACGTTTTGATGCAGCCGCAGCGGCCGTTGAAACAGGTAAAATTAGTGGAGCAGTGGGAACATTTGCAAATACGCCACCATCAGTTGAAGCCTATGTGTGCGAACAATTAGAATTGCGTGCAGAACCTATTTCAACACAAGTTTTACCGCGTGATTTACATGCCCAGTATGTTAGTGAGTTAGCTTTAATCGCAACGAGTTTAGAACGTTTTGCAACGGAAATTCGAGGATTACAAAAAACAGAGCAACGCGAAGTAGAAGAGGGATTCCATCGTGGACAAAAAGGATCTAGCGCAATGCCACATAAACGTAATCCGATTGGGTCAGAAAATATTTCTGGCTTAGCTCGTTTATTGAGAGGGTATATGATAACTAGTTACGAAAATGTCACACTTTGGCATGAACGTGATATTTCGCATTCATCAGCTGAACGAGTAATTTTACCAGATGCCACCATTTTAATTGATTATATGTTACAACGTTTCAAACGAATTGTGGATGAATTAGTAGTCTTTCCTGATAACATGCAACGGAATATGGAAACGACTTTTGGATTAATTTTTAGTCAACGTGTCATGTTAAGCTTAATTGACAAAGGATTAAGTCGCGAACGAGCGTATGACTTAGTTCAACCCCTGACGGCTAAAGCGTGGGATTTGAAATTATCTTTCCGTCCATTAGTTGAAACGAACACAGAAATTATGGCTGTCTTAACTGAAGAGGATTTGAATCAAGCATTTGATCCAACCTATCATTTAAAGCATGTAGACGATATTTTCAAACGGGTTGGAATAGAAGGGTAGAGGAGGTAAATAGTGGATAATTTTGTACCTGCTGACGTCATTCTCGAACAATTCAAAAACCAAAAAATTAATTACGACCGTGTACTAAGACAAATGATAAAAAAATGGGAAGGTGCTGAACGCCGTCCAAAAATTTTGATTCACAGTTGTTGTGCACCGTGTAGTACATATACTTTAGAATTTTTGACCGAATTTGCTGATGTGACTATTTATTTTGCGAATTCCAATATTTATCCGCGAACTGAATATGAACGACGCGCATTAGTTCAACAACAGTTTATTATTGATTTCAATAATAAAACGGGTAATCAAGTGTCGTTTATTGAAGCGCCGTATGAACCGGCTAAGTTTGTGCAAATGGTTCGAGAAAAAGAATTAGAACACGAACCAGAAGGTGGTAAACGATGTGAAGCTTGTTTTTCGATGCGGCTAGATTTAGTTGCCGAACAGGCGCTTGCTCTAGGTTATGACTATTTTGGTAGTGCGCTGACTATATCGCCACACAAAAATTCACAACTTATCAATAAAATTGGTATTGATATTCAAAAAATTTATGATGTTAAATATTTACCAAGTGATTTCAAGAAAAATAAAGGGTATTTACGTTCCGTTGAAATGTGTGAAGAGTACAATGTGTATCGTCAATGCTATTGTGGCTGTGTATTTTCTGCGAAGCAACAAGGAGTCGATTTTAAAGCAGTTAATAAATCCGCTCGTGAGTATTTAAAAACACATGAGCCACCAGCTCAAGATGAATTGGCTCCCATCAACTTTTCCATCAAAACGAATGAATAAAAAAGGTAGGTAAGTGAGTGAATCACTTACCTACCTTTTTTTATAGTGTTTGAGCGATATAAATGGAACAGAAGATTAAAATTGCACCACCTAAAACAAATAAATGCCAAACGACGTGCATAATCGGCCACTTTTTGATGATGTAAAAAAGCGTTCCTAATGAATAAACTACACCACCGGCAAATAATAATTGAACGGAAATAGTTGGTAGTTCACCGATTAAACGAGGTAAAAGTAGCACGGATAACCAACCTAAGACTAAATAGATGGCAGCAGAGATATATTCTGGAGCATTCATTATAAAGTTTTTGATGACAATTCCAGTTATTGCTAATAACCAAATGAATAGACAAAATAATTTAGCTTTTGTATCGTTCAGTGTAATTAAACAGTACGGTGTATATGAACCAGCAATCATTAAGAATATGGCTGAATGATCAATACGTCGCATTAGTTTTTTTAGCGGAGTGAAGCTGAACGAGTGATAAAGCGTAGATGCAAGAAATAGACTAATAAAGCATATGCCGTAAATCATGTTGGCGAATAGGGCTTGATATTGGTAATGAATAATATTGCGATAAATGAGTAGTGTCATACCGACAATGCCAAAAATGACACCAATACCGTGAGTGGCAGCATTGAGTACTTCTACTAGTACGGGGTGATGAATGGATTTAATTTTGTTCATAAGCTCTCCTTTTGGTGCGCACACTTAAATGATTACTTAAGTGCAGTTAATTCTGTATTATTATATTATAAGTATAGAGAATAAGAATGGTTTAAAGCAAGGAAAGTTTTATAATTTTAAAAAGTGATGGATTCAGTTGAGAAGTTGCGTCAATACCATTGCATTGGTATAATGAGTGATGTGATTGTAAAAAAAGATAAACGATTTAGATAGAGTAGTTAATGAAAGGAGGCTGAACGCGTGACTGATATACGTAATAAAGCAGTAGAAGAAGCGTTAGATGAAGCAGCTTTGAAACAAGAAATTCCAACCGTAGCCGTTCAATTAGAAAAGCATTTAATTAAAGTTGAAAATGACTTGTATCATTTGATTTTTGAGAGCGATGAAGACAAGTCTTTTGATATTCAAAGTTTTAATTTGCGATATGCTGATGTTTTAAGTAAATATGACTATATTGTAGGTGATTGGGGATTTGAACAACTGCGTTTACGCGGATTTTATGAAGATCGTCATCCACGTGCGACTAATGATAAAAACATTAATTTATTGGAAGATTATTTAACAGAGTATTGTAACTTTGGTTGTTCTTATTTCATTTTGAAACGAGATACACCGGCACCTAAGGAGAATTTCCGTAAGAAAAAAGAACGTCGGCGTAAGAAAGTTGATCAAGCGGATAAAAAAGTAAATCAACCAACCGCCAAAGTGCCGCAGTCCAATGCAACTAAAAAGAAAAATAAATTTAAAAAGCAATATCCTAAAAAAGAAGGGCAAGCCCCTTCTAAAAAAGCAGGGAAATCTTCATTTACGATTATGCAAAAAGAACAACGTACACCAACTAAATCTAAACAAAATGTACAAGAAAATAAGCAAATCGTTCGTGAACAAAAAGGTTTCCGGGTAATTCAGAAGACGAAAGGATCATAGTATGGATACTAAAAAAGAATATAAAGGTTTTTTAATTGATTTAGATGGCACCGTTTATTTAGGTAAAAATCGTATTCCAACGGCAGAACGTTTTATACAGCAATTGAATGATTTAAAAATTCCATATATTTTTCTGACAAATAATGCATCACGTCGTCCAGAAGAAGTAGTTGCTCACTTGAAAAATTATAATATTGATACAACTGAAGCTCATGTCTATACGAGCGGGATGGCAACTATTGATTATTTAAAAAAACATCATCCTAAAGCACGTATTTTCCCATTAAGTGGAGAAGCGGTACGTTCTCAGTTAATCGAAGCGGGCTTTGAGTTAGATTATGAGAACCCAGATGTTGTCGTTCAATCGTATAAGACAGATTTAACTTATGAAGAGTTGGCTCAGGCTACATTAGCAATTCGTAAGGGAGCAACATTTATTTCAACTAATCCAGATACTAATTTGCCAAGTGAAAGAGGTTTAATGCCAGGTTCAGGTGCTACAATGGCCTTTTTAATGGCTTCGACTCAACAAGAACCAATTATTATGGGAAAACCACATGCTGTCATTATGGAAGGCGCATTGGAACAATTGCAATTACAAAAAGAAGATGTTGCGTTAATTGGTGATAATTATACGACAGATATTAAAGCGGGCATTGATTTTGGTATGGATACAATCATGGTGTTAACTGGATTTTCAACACGTGAGTCGATTGCTGGGCTAACACAACCCACATATATTATTGATGACTTGTCACACTGGACGGTATCATGAAATCTCGTATAATATTTTGGTTGGGTTTAATCAGTCTTATTTTATGTGTATTAAGTAGTTCAATCAGTTTGGTTATTTGGTTTCGTCCAATATATTGGCTGTCAATTGATTGGTTTCAGTTGGATCAAATTAGTGGACTCAGTCAATCAACGTTGTGGCATAATTACAATCTATTGATGAATTATTTAACATTTCCGACGATTCAAACATTAAATTTGCCTGATTTTGTGATGTCAGAAGCTGGGCGTTTTCATTTTTATGAAGTAAAATATTTATTTTTAATCGCACAAAGTATCTTTATATTAAGTCTTCCGCTTGCCATTTGTTTTGTTCGTTGGGTGCGTCATCATCAACTCTTTCAACGCTTATTATTTGGCATTCGTATTTTCTTAGGTAGCATATTGATATTAGGTACTTTGATTGCGCTTGATTTTGATCGCGCCTTTGTTACATTCCATCATTTGCTGTTTAATAATGATGCATGGATTTTTGACGTTCGAACAGATCCGATTATTTTAGTTTTACCTGAAACGTTCTTTATGTTAGAAGCGTTTCTCGTCTTATTAGTATTAATTATTAGTTTTTCAACAATCTGGTTATGGGCGAAATATCAACTTTATTTAAAACAACTATCTGTTAATGAAAAATAATAAAATTAAAAAAGTGTCTCTTCTGCTAGAAACAGAAAAGACACTTTTTTATTGATCAAAATAAGCTCGTACTATGCATTGGTTGGACATTACTATCTGGATTAATATGAGCTACTGCGTTATTGACAGCAAGAGGGGCTTCACCAAATCCTGTAGCAATAATTTTTACTTTTCCGACATAACTTGCAATATCTCCAATCGCAAAAATACCTGGGACATTCGTTTGCATTCGTGAATCAACAGGAATGGTATTGCGTTCAATATTAAATCCCCAATCTTTTAAACCGGCAATTGAACTAGAAAACCCATAATTGACAATAAATTCATCACAAGGTAAAGTTAATTGCTCATCGCCACGAGGTGCTTTAAAAGTAACGGATTCGAGTCGTTCACCATCACCGTTGATACTTAATGGAACGTATGGGGTATATACATCAACGCTGGATTGATTTAATAATTCGACGCTATGTTCTTGAGCGCGGAATTTATTACGACGATGAACGATATTGACATGTTTGGCAATAGGTTCTAATGTTAAAGCCCAATCAACCGCTGAATCGCCGCCACCACATATCGTCACTACTTTGTCACGAAAACGTTCAATGTTATTCACAAAGTAATGCAGCTGTTTATCTTCATATACTGCCGCATTTTCAATTTCTAAACGCCGTGGTTGGAATGGACCATTTCCTGCAGCGATAATAATTGTTTTCGTTAAATGAGTTTGCTTAGGTGTGTGAATTAAAAATTGATTATTTTCTAAGACTTCTACTTTGAAAGCTTCTTCACCAAGACAAATAGTTGGTTTGAAACGATCCATTTGTTCTAATAAATTGTTGGTTAAGTCTTTGGCTGAAATTGAAGGAAAACCTGCAATGTCATAAATAATTTTGTCCGGATACAACATGCCGGGTTGTCCACCTAATTGAGGAAGACTTTCAATAATTTTTGTTTTGGCTTGACGTAATCCTGCATAAAAACTAGCAAATAAGCCCACTGGACCGCCACCAATAATCGTAATGTCGTAACATTCTAATGACATATAATCGTGTACCTCCTATTGAAAATAAATAAATTGCATGACGTACGCGATGATAGTTCCTGTCAACATACCTGCTAAAACTTCCAAAGGAGTATGTCCTTTATAGTGTTCAATTTCTTTCGTTTCAGCTGTTTCCACTGATAATAGGGAAAGATTTTCAAGGCGCAAAGCGTTCAAAAGACGATTGAGCAAGACACCTTGATGACCACTTTGACGTCGAACGCCCATCGCATCAAATAAAACAATAACACCAAAAGTTGTTGCAACTGCAACATGTGGTGAGTCAAAACCATATTGTAACCCAAGTGCTGTAATTAATCCAGTAACGGCTGCTGAATGTGAACTAGGCATACCACCTGTCGAAGTTAGTAAATTAAGATGCGCTTGATCTCGACTAAGCAACGTTAACAAATATTTTAAAAACTGTGCAATAAAAATACTCATCATACTACTCATGAGTGGATAGTTGTAAAATAACCCCATAATGTCACTCCTTTATTACTTATTAGTTTAAC
The DNA here is from genome assembly GCF_000526675.1 of Atopobacter phocae ATCC BAA-285. Taxonomy (GTDB): domain Bacteria; phylum Bacillota; class Bacilli; order Lactobacillales; family Aerococcaceae; genus Atopobacter; species Atopobacter phocae. Next base: position 4,924 of record NZ_JAGN01000037.1, on the reverse strand, counting down.
ATGAAATTGAAATTTTTCATTAAGAGATGACAACAATTTCTGCTAATTGAGTACTTGTCGTTTATTTTTTTGAAATTATTAGTATAATAAGGATAATGAAAAAAAAGGAGTGAGAGAGTGGTATTACAAAAAGATATAAAAAGTGGTCATACGCCACGAGCGATTATTCATACAAACTTAGGTGATATTGACATTGCATTATTCCCTGAACATGCACCAAAAACCGTTGAAAATTTTGTAACGCATGCTAAAAATGGTTATTATAACGGTGTCATCTTCCACCGTGTCATTCCAGATTTTATGATTCAAGGTGGCGATCCTACAGGGACAGGTCGTGGTGGTGAGTCAATCTATGGTCGTTCATTTGAAGATGAATTTAGCACAGCATTATTTAACGTGAATGGTGCTTTATCAATGGCCAATGCTGGACCAAATACAAACGGTAGTCAATTCTTTATCGTATCGAACCAACGTGTTGATTCAAATATGTTAGGACAAATGGAACAAATGGGTTGGCCTCAAGAAGCGATTGAATTATATGCGACAACTGGTGGAACACCATGGCTAGACGGTAAACATACCGTGTTTGGCCAAGTTATCTCATCAATGGATGTTGTTTATAACATTTCTAACGCTAAACGAGATGCAATGGACAAACCATTAGAAGATATAAAAATTGAGTCGATTGACATTGAAGAATAGTTTATATCAAATTGGTGATACGTTAAGAGGTAAAATAACAGGGATTCAACCTTATGGATTATTTGTTTCGTTAAAAGACAAAAAACAAGGATTAATCCATATATCAGAATGTGACCACGGTTTTGTGGATAATTTATCTACTCGTTTTAGTGTCGGACAAACGGTTCAAGTGCAAGTGATTGATGTTGATCCGTTTGATGGAAAGATTAGCCTTTCACTCAGATCGCTAAAGAAGACTAATACGCCAAACTATCCTAAAAGATGGTCTGCTAAACAACAGAAAAAAGAAGGCAATGGATTTGAGGCATTAGCACTCGCTATGCCACACATGATTCAAGATGGACTACATATAGAGGAGGAAAAATAATGAAACATTTAGTATTTAATGATCAAAAAGTTAAACCATTTATTGAAGCTCATGAAATTGAACAAATGCAATCAATGGTTAACGCGATGGACCAAGATATCCGTCAAAAAACAGGTGCGGGCAACGATTTCCTTGGTTGGGTAGACTTGCCAGTTGATTATGATAAAGAAGAATTTGCACGTATTAAACAAGCTGCTAAAAAAATTCAAGAACAATCATCTATTTTAGTTGTTATTGGAATTGGTGGTTCTTATTTAGGTGCGCGTGCTGCAATTGAATTTTTAGGTCATACGTTCCAAAATGAATTACCTAAAGAAAAACGTCAATTCCCACGTGTTCTATTTGCTGGAAATTCAATTAGTTCCACTTACTTAAATGATTTAATTGACTTAATTGGCGACGAAGATTTCTCTGTGAATGTCATTTCAAAATCAGGAACAACAACAGAGCCTGCTTTAGCATTCCGCGTGTTTAAAGAAAAATTAATTGAAAAATATGGTGTTGAAGGGGCAAAAGAACGTATTTACGCAACGACTGACCGTGCACGTGGCGCATTGAAGAGCGAAGCAGATGTAGAAGGTTATGAAACATTTGTTATTCCAGATGATATTGGTGGACGTTTTACAGTATTGACACCAGTAGGACTATTACCAATTGCTGTAAGTGGTGGAGATATTGACGAATTAATGGCTGGTGCAGCTCATGCTCGCGAAACATACAATACAGCTGATTTGAACGAAAATGATGCTTATCGTTATGCAGCGATTCGTAATATTTTATATCGCAAAGGAAAAGTAACAGAATTATTAGTTAATTATGAGCCAAAAATGGCGTTATTTAGTGAATGGTGGAAACAATTATTTGGAGAATCAGAAGGAAAAGACCAAAAAGGTATTTACCCATCAAGTGCTAACTTCTCAACTGACTTACATTCATTAGGACAATACGTTCAAGATGGCTTAAGAAACCTATTTGAAACAGTAGTAGTTGTTGATGAACCACGTGTTGACATGGCTATTCCAAGTGCAGAACAAGATTTAGATGGATTAGGCTACTTAGAAGGTCAAACAATTGATTTTGTAAATAAACAAGCTTTCCAAGGAACTGTTTTAGCTCATGTAGATGGACAAGTACCAAACTTAATCGTACAAATCCCACGTATGGATGCTCATTCATTAGGTCATTTAATTTACTTCTTTGAATTAGCGGTAGCAATGTCTGGTTATTTAAATGGGGTTAATCCATTTGATCAACCAGGTGTAGAAGCGTACAAGAAAAATATGTTCGCCTTATTAGGTAAACCAGGATTTGAAGAGTTAGGCGAAGCTCTAAGAAAAAACTTAGATTAAACGTAATAACAGACTAAATATTAAGGGTGGAAATGATATAAGAGTTGTTCTGATATAACAGGACAAGTAGTCATTTCCCCCTTTTTATTCGTATGTTAAGAGGACTTTTAAATCCATTTAACGGAATAAAATTAAGTTTTGCTGTAAAATTCCTTTTAATTTAAAACATGTTTTTGTTAAAATGGGAATAGCTTATTAGGAATGATAAGCTATGCAGTAAAAATTAATTGATAACTTTTTCAAATTGACGAAGAATATATATAAAATAGGAGACAAAATATGTGGTTTTCAATATTGATTGAAGCAGTAGCAGGATTAGGACTCTTTCTGTTTGGGATGCAAGTGATGAGTGGAGGTCTTCAAAAAGTCGCTGGCGAAAAAATGAAGCGATCGATTGAAGTGCTGACGAGTAATCGCTTCATGGCTTTAATTGTCGGAACAGTTGTCACAATGCTAATTCAAAGCTCAAGTGCAACATCAGTCATGGTAGTCGGGTTTGTTAACGCGGGTATTATGCAGCTTAGTCAAGCGTTCGGTGTTATTCTTGGGGCAAACGTTGGGACAACTATCACTGGACAAATGGTTGCATTAAACGTCACGTTTTTAGCCCCTTTTGCTATCGCTTTAGGGTTAATTTTTAGACACCAAAACAAAAGTATCTTTCTAAAAGAGTTTTCAGATGTCCTATTAGGATTTGGGATCCTTTTTTTAGGTATGGATTATTTAAAAAATGGACTACAACCATTAGGCGATTTACCGCAATTTAAAACATTAATTATCGATAATGCGAGTAATCCATTAATTGGTATTATCATCGGATTCATGTTAACTGTGTTATTGCAAAGTTCAAGTGCGACAATAGGAGTATTGATTGCTTTAGCTGCACAAGGTTTATTACCTTTTTATGCAGCCGTTTATATTATATACGGTGATAATATCGGGACGTGTACGACGGCATTAATTTCTAGTATTGGTGCAACTCGTAAGGCAAAACGTGTAGCGATGTTACACTTACTATTCAATATTTTCGGAACACTGCTTTTCTTAGTCGTACTAAATCCTTTTATTGTTCCTTTTGTAGAAAGTTTGACACCAACAGATATTCCAAGACAAATTGCAAATATTCATACATTTTTTAACATTATTAACGTTATTATATTTTTCCCATTTGCTAATTATTTTATCAAAGCTGTACGCATTCTTGTGCCAGATGATGAAGTCGAACATAAGGCGAAGAATATGAATGAACTAGATGAACGGATGTTAGCAACCCCAAGTATCGCGGTTCACCGAGTAATTCGTACCTTCCACGATATGGCAGTTGAAGCTAGCAGCTCAGTAAACAATGCGATTTTAGCTTGTCAAACGCATAATCCTAAATATGTCAAACGTGTAATGGCAAGTGAAAAGCTAGTCAATCAATTTGAAAAACGAATCATTCGCTTTTTAGTGAAGTTGAGTCAAGAAAGCTTATCTGACCAAGATGCAGAGATGATTGATGAACTATTTAAAATTGCGAATGATATTGAACGGATAAGTGATCATAGTGAAAACATTGCAGATTTTGCGGATGAAGTAATTAAAAGTAAAACTTATTTGGACGATCAAGCAATGGCGGAGTTGGAAACAGTTTTTGCTTTGGTTAAAGATGGTTATCGATTAACTATAGAAGCATTAACAGAAGGAGACTTCGACAAAGCGGAGCAAGCGATTCAAACAGAGCGTGATGTGGATGTTTTAAAACAAACTGTTCGAATCCATCATATTGAACGAATGAACAAAGGGATTGCAACTCCTGAATCAGGGATTTTCGTTATGGATTTACTGTCTAATTTAGAACGAATAAGTGACCACTATCGTAATGTTTGTCAAAGCGTGATGCGAATGGAAGGGCGTTTTAAAGCAGAATAATCCATTTAAAATAACATTAATTAAATGTATAAAAAGCCAATGTGATAATTATGACAATGGCTTTTTATTTTTTTAAAAGTTTTTTCAAAAAAATGCTTGACCAAGTATGACCCCCTATGATAATATGTTTCTTGTACTTCGTTACGACGTTTTGTTAAAAAGTATTAAACAACTTTTAAACAAATCTTAAAAAACTTTCGAAAAATATTTCAAAAAGTTCTTGACAGATAAAAACGCTCGTGATAATATATAGAAGTTGTCGCGGTAAGCGATTAACGAGTGACCTTTGAAAATTGAACAATAAAGACGAACCAAATGTGTAGGGTTAATTTGTTTCTGACGGAGCAAATTAAAACAACAATTCAAAATCACGGACAAGTGATAACAACGCCAGTTTTGGCAAACAAATGAGCAATTAAATTCTTTCATGAGAGTTTGATCCTGGCTCAGGACGAACGCTGGCGGCGTGCCTAATACATGCAAGTCGAACGCAGTTTCATTCACCGAGTGCTTGCACTCACCGAATGGACTGAGTGGCGAACGGGTGAGTAACACGTGGGTAACCTGCCCATCAGTGGGGGATAACAGTCGGAAA
>NZ_JAGN01000036.1 GCF_000526675.1 Atopobacter phocae ATCC BAA-285 | reverse complement strand
GCTTATAATATACAGGAGATCTGTTCTTTTTTGTACCCTAAAATAAAAAATAGAGTTGAGGCCTTTGGCCATCAACCCTATAAATTATAGAACCCATTTAATGTAAATTAACATAAATGCTTATTTTTTTGCTCATTATACTTTTTTATTCTCGACATTTATAGATACAATAAAACCTCTAAAGTAAAGCAGGATAAGCTTTTACTTTAGAGGTTAGTATTGACTATTAAGCATTTTTGTAACGCGTATACTCAGAAGTATGAAGTAAATTACGTGCGTTAATGACACGATCTTCTGTAGGCGGCTCAATACCGTCTAGTGTGTATTTAATTCCTAAGTTTTCCCATTTATAACGTCCCATTGTATGATATGGTAGAATTTCAACTTTGTAAACATTATCCAAAGTTTTAACAAATTCATCCAGCTCAATTAAATATTCATCATAATCTGACCGTTCTGGAACTAAAACGTGTCTTACCCAAACAGGAACTCTTTTTTTGGATAAGAAGCGGCCCATTTCAAGAATATTTTCATTGGGCCAACCGGTTAATTTACGGTGTAAATCACTTCGAATATGCTTAATATCATATAGAACTAAATCTGTATAATCCATTAGTTCGTCGAACTTTGAGAAGAAAGGCTCGTCATAAGTAAACGGCATGCCACAAGTATCAAGCGCGGTGTGAACTCCTTCTGATTTAGCCAATTTAAAATATTCAATCAAAAAATCTAATTGAAGTAACGGCTCGCCACCACTTACTGTGACACCACCTTTATCACCCCAAAATTCTTTATATTTTAACGCTTCATCTAAAAGTTCTCTCGGAGTAAAAGGCTTGCCTCCTCCTATGTTCCAAGTATCTGGATTGTGACAAAACTCGCATCGCATTCTACATCCTTGCAAAAACGATACGAAACGAATACCTGGTCCATCAACAGATCCGAAGCTTTCAGTTGAATGAACATAACCAACTGTAGATTCTGACATACTTTACATCCTTTCTCTCATTCGTTTTAAAAAGCGGATGGCATACCATCCGCTTTTATCGTTTGAATAATATTTATTACATGCTTTCGTGCATTGTACGTTTGATAACGTCTAATTGTTGTTCACGAGTTAATTTAATAAAGTTAACTGCGTAACCAGATACACGAATTGTTAATTGTGGATAGTTTTCTGGATGATCCATAGCATCAAGTAATGTGTCACGGTTAAATACGTTGATATTTAAGTGGTGACCACCTTTTCTTGAGTATCCATCTAACATCATTGCTAAGTTATCTTCTTGAGTTTCTAATTCTTTACCTAATGCTTTAGGTACGATTGAGAATGTGTTAGAAATTCCGTCTAATGAGTATTCATAAGGAATTTTAGCTACTGAAGATAAACTTGCTAACGCACCGTGTGTGTCACGTCCGTGTAATGGGTTTGCTCCTGGAGCGAATGGTGTACCACCACGACGTCCATCAGGTGTATGACCTGTACTCTTACCATAAACAACGTTTGATGTAATTGTTAAGATTGATGTTGTAGGTGTTGAGTTACGGTATGTTTTATGTTTTTTAACTTTAGTAATGAAGTTTTTCAATAAGTTAACAGCAATTTCGTCAACACGGTCATCATTGTTACCGTATTTTGGATAGTCGCCTTCGATTTCGTAATCAACAGCTAAACCTGTTTCTGGATCACGAACTACTTTAACTTTTGCGTGTTTAATAGCTGATAATGAGTCAGCTGCAACTGAGAATCCTGCGATACCAGTAGCCATTGTACGGAATACTTCTGTATCGTAAAGAGCCATTTGGATTCTTTCGTAAGAATATTTGTCATGCATAAAGTGAATAACATTTAATGTATTCACGTATAAGCCAACTAACCATTCTTCCATTGCATCGAATTTTTGCATTACTTCTTCGTAATCTAAGTAATCTGAACGGATTGGTTCGAAGTTAGGTCCAACTTGTGCACCTGTTTTTTCGTCTACCCCACCGTTGATTGCGTATAGTAAACATTTAGCTAAGTTCGCACGAGCTCCGAAGAATTGCATTTGTTTACCAATTCTCATTGCAGACACACAACATGCGATTCCGTAGTCGTCACCGTATTCAGGACGCATTACTTCGTCGTTTTCATATTGGATTGCTGAAGTATCGATTGAAACGCGAGTTGCAAAACGTTTGAATCCTTCAGGTAATTTTGGTGACCATAGAACTGTCAAGTTTGGTTCTGGAGCTGGTCCTAAGTTATATAATGTGTGTAAGAAACGGAATGATGATTTAGTTACTAATGAACGTCCATCTAAACCAATACCTGCGATTGATTCAGTTACCCAAGTTGGGTCTCCAGAGAATAATTCGTTGTAGTCTGGTGTACGTGCAAATTTAACTAAACGTAATTTCATAACGAAGTGGTCAACTAATTCTTGAGCTTCTTCTTCAGTTAATGTTCCGTTTGCTAAGTCACGGTCAATGTAGATATCTAAGAATGTAGATACACGACCTAATGACATTGCAGCACCGTTTTGTTCTTTAACAGCTGCTAAGTATGCGAAGTATGTCCATTGGAAAGCTTCACGCGCGTTAGTAGCTGGTTTAGAAATATCAAAACCGTAAATGTTACCTAATTCTTTTAATTCTGCTAATGCACGATGTTGTTCGCTGATTTCTTCACGTAAACGAATAACATCTTCTGTCATTGTGCCGTCACCTGTGTTGTTCCAATCATTAACTTTTTCAGCCATTAAGTGGTCAACACCGTATAAAGCTACACGACGGTAGTCACCGATGATACGTCCACGTCCGTAAGCATCTGGTAAACCTGTAATAATTTTGTTTGAACGAGCTTTACGCATTTCTGGTGTGTAAGCATCGAAAACACCTTGGTTATGTGTTTTTCTGTATTCACGGAAAATGTGAGATACTTCTTCGTCAATTTTGTATCCATAAGCTGCTGCTGAAGCTTCTGCCATACGAATACCACCAAATGGTTGTAATGAACGTTTGAATGGTACGTCTGTTTGGAATCCTACAACAGTTTCTTTATCTTTATTTAAGTAACCAGGACCATGTGAAGTAATTGTTGAAACTACTTTTGTATCCATGTCTAGAACGCCACCGTTTTCACGTTCTTGTTTAGATAATTCCATTACTTGTGCCCATAAAGCTGTAGTTGCTTCTGTAGGACCAGCTAAGAATTTATCGTCTCCTGTATATTCTGTATAGTTTTGTTGAATAAAGTCACGAACGTTGATTTCTTCTTTCCACGTATGACCTTTAAAACCTTCCCATGCCATATAATTCCTCCTTAAATTTCAAAACTATTGTCAAATGCTTTTTTGTAACAGTTTCTACTCTTAAAGTATAACACGTTCTACTATAAATGCAATAGTTTTATTGTTTTTTCACAAAGAAAAATATCGCTTTCATTATTAAATATATGCTAGATACAGTTTTTATTGGCAAGATATTTTTTAACCTTTGTGAAATATATTTAATACTATTAGGTACTGTACTAATATTTAATAACACAAAGAATAACAGGAGGCCTGTATTAATACAGAATGATTATAATTTAAATCGTTTTCATCCATTTTATGTCATAAAAAAAGACACACTTCTTTAGAAAGAAGGTGTCCTAATTTTTTATTTAAGCTTTAAACGTATTTTGTACAACGTCTAAATTTGGTTGGTCTTTAATTTCATCGATAAATGATCCGTTTGAATCAAATCCATGAACGCCCAACTCAGAAGAAGGCACCATCCATATTGGTTGATCATCACTTCTCACCTTCAATTCAGCTGCTTGATTTAATGTGTTGAAGTAAATCATTTCATGTGGATTCGATTTTAATGTTCGAGTTACTCGTACTCCACGTTTTGCACGTGAAAGTACCGGAACTTCTATGCCTTTAAATACTTTTACTAAGCCGCGATGTGTGACAACTATTAGTAATTCACTTGGATCATTCGGTTGAATCATCGTCATGCCAATCACTTCATCACTAGCTTTTAGATTAATTGCAATCACACCGCTTGCTTGAAGTCGAACTGTTGATATTTCTTGGCTTGGATAACGTAAAATGAATCCTTGTTTCGTCACTAATACCGCGTCATTTTCTAAATCGGTGGATTGTTCACGAACGGCGATGACTTCATCCGTCTCTGTCTTCAAAGTCATTGCCAGACGTGTTTGAGATTTATTCGTCCGATAGGTTGTGAATTCCTCACCTAATACGTGTTTAATTTGTCCTTCTTTTGTCACTAACGTTAACATGCGATCTTTAATATCGGACCATTTGAAGACTTGAATCACTCGTTCATCTGGTAAGAAAGCATAATGTTGACTAAAATGCATTCCTAGATCTTTCCAACGACTTTCTGGCAAGTAATGAACCGGAATGTTTAAATAATTCCCTTTATTCGTTAGGATAACTAATTCATCTAACGTACTCATCGTTTGAACAAAGAGTGGAGAATCGCCTTCTTTCACACCTAAATCGTTGAATTCACTTGCTTGGAAACTACGCATAGATGTCCGTTTGTAATAATTACCAGCAGTAATCACCACTTTTACTTCTTCATCAGGTACAAGAACCTCTTGATCGATGACAATTTCTTCGATTTTTTGCTCAATCACTGTACGTCTCGGCTGTGCAAAAGTCTTTTTTACTTGTTCTAATTCGCGAACGATTACTTGGTTTAATGCAGACTCTTCTGTCAAAATTTGATGATAAAAATGAATCGATTCATTCAAATCAAGTCGTTCATTTTGTAACGTTTTAATATCTGTATTCGACAAACGATATAGACGTAAACTAACAATCGCTTCTGCTTGTGCATCCGTAAAATCAAATCGTTCCATTAATTGTGATTTAGCATCTTGTTTATCTTGACTACCTCGAATAATCGCTATCACTTCATCTAACACAGAAAGTGCTTGAATTAATCCATCGACAATATGTAAACGTGCTTCGGCTTTACTTAAATCAAATTGTGTCCGCTTTTTGATGACAGATGCTTTAAACGAAATATAGGCATTCAAAATATCCATTAACCCGACTTGAACGGGATGCTGGTTATGAATGGCAATCATATTGAAATTGTAATTAACTTGTAAATCTGTTTTCTTCAATAAATATTGCAAAATCCCTTCAGCATTTGCGTCTTTTTTCAAATCGATGACGATTGATAAGCCGTTTCGATCACTTTCGTCACGAACTTCTAAAATCCCTTCTACATTACGATTTAAACGAATTTCATCAATTTTACGAATTAATGTTGCTTTATTAATTTCATAAGGTATTTCGGAGACGACAATTTGTTGGCGTCCTCCTCGAACTGTTTCAATCGTCGTTTGACTTCTAACGATTAGGCGTCCTTTCCCTTTTTTATAAATAGTTTCTAATTGGTCCGCCCCTTGAATAATACCACCTGTTGGGAAATCAGGTCCTTTTACAATTTTAAGTAATTGTTTTAAAGTCGTTTCTGGTTTCTTAATAAGTTGGATCGTCGCATCAATAATCTCTTTTAAATTATGTGACGGGATGTCAGTCGCATAACCGGCTGAAATTCCAGTCGCTCCATTGACTAACAAGTTAGGGTATCCCGCTGGTAAAACGGTCGGCTCCATTAATGTATCATCAAAGTTATCAATAAATGGAACGGTCTCTTTCTCGATGTCCGTCAATAATTCATTCGATAAACGTGCTAAACGAGCTTCGGTATAACGCATTGCTGCTGCTGGGTCTCCATCCATTGAACCATTATTACCGTGCATTTCAATGAGTTCATGGCGTAATTTCCAATCTTGACTCATCCGAACCATCGCTTCATAGACACTGCTATCACCATGAGGATGGTAGTTACCAATAACATTCCCTACTGTTTTAGCGGATTTACGGAAAGGATGATCATACGTATTTCGATCACGATACATTGCGTATAAAATACGTCGTTGAACGGGCTTTAAACCGTCACGAATATCTGGTAAGGCACGTTCTTGAATAATATATTTAGAGTAGCGACCAAATCGATCACCCATCACTTCATCTAAATTAATTTCTTCAATTAATGATCGTTCAGTCATGTGATTGTTCCTCCTCTTCATCACTTAACGGGTCCATGGAACGTTCTAGTAATCCATCTAATTCACCCATTTCAAATTCGACGTTTTTCTCAATCCAACGACGGCGTGGTTCAACTTTATTCCCCATTAACACACTGACGCGTCGTTCTGCTTGTGCGTGATCATCCAACGTCACCCGAATGAGTGTACGGTGTTCAGGATCCATTGTCGTTTCCCATAATTGGTCGGCATTCATTTCCCCTAACCCTTTGTACCGTTGTAAAACATAGCCTTTACCCACTTCTTTAATAGCTTGAGCTAACTCGCCTTCTGTCCAAGCATATGCTATGCGTGCTTTTTTTCCACTTCCTTTAGATACTTTATAAAGTGGAGGCATAGCTAAGTAGACTTTCCCTGCTTCAATTAAAGGTTTCATGTAACGATAGAAGAAGGTTAAGAGTAATACTTGAATATGTGCCCCATCGGTATCCGCATCGGTCATAATAATCACTTTTTCGTATTGGGCTTGGTCTAAATCAAAGTCAGGCCCAACGCCTGCACCAATGGTATGAATAATCGTATTGATTTCTTCATTTTTCATAATATCGGTAATTGAAGCACGTTCCGTATTAATAACTTTCCCACGCAAAGGTAAGATGGCTTGGAATTTACGATCACGTCCTAATTTAGCAGATCCACCCGCTGAATCCCCTTCGACTAAGTACAATTCATTTTTCTTCACGTTCTTAGATTGAGCAGGTGTTAACTTACCGGATAAAAGCGCTGAACGTTGGCGTTTATTTTTGCCGTTCCGAGATTCTTCTCGCGCTTTTCGAGAGGCTTCTCGCGCTTCTTTCGCACGAATCGCTTTTTGGACAAGATTTTTCGATTGGTCCCCATTTTCCGTTAAGAAATAAGTGATTTGTTCCATCACGATACGGTCAACTGCTGTCCGAGCTTGAGGTGTCCCCAACTTCCCTTTCGTTTGCCCTTCAAATTGTAATAACTCTTCTGGCACACGTAAAGAGATAATAGCGGATACGCCTTCGCGCACATCACTACCATCTAAATTTTTATCTTTTTCTTTTAACCATTTCATTTGACGTGCATACTCATTAAAGGCTTTCGTCAAGGCGGATTTGAAGCCAACCTCGTGCGTTCCCCCGTCTTTCGTACGGACATTGTTAACGAAACTTAAAATCGTCTCAGCATAGCCGTCATTGTATTGTAAGGCACATTCGACTTCAATCCCTTGATCTGTTCCTTCAATAGGAATAATATCAGTCAACGTATCCTTATCTTCATTTAAGTAAGCGACGAACTCTTTAATCCCTTCTTCATAGTAAAAGGTATCAGTTTGATCATTTTGTTCATCGGTTAACGTAATTTTTAATCCTTTAAGCAGAAAGGCTGCTTCACGGAATCGTTCACTTAAAGTAGCATAAGACCAATTGAATTTACCAAAAACTGATTCGCTTGGTAAAAAGCGGACATAAGTTCCTGATTGTTTGTTCGCTGCTTTTTCACTCGTCATTTTCCCTGCTGGCACACCGCCATTTTTAAAGTGCTGACGATATAACTTACCTTCTCGTTTGACTTCAACGGTTAATTCATCCGACAGCGCATTAACGACACTGGCACCTACACCGTGTAAACCACCAGACGTTTTATATCCACCTTGTCCAAATTTCCCTCCAGCATGAAGGACAGTGAAAATTACTTCAATCGTTGATTTCCCACTTTTTTTATTCATACCAGTGGGCATACCACGTCCGTTATCTCGAACGCTCAAGCTTTTATCTTTATGAATGGTGACATCAATTGTCGTCGCAAAACCGGAAAGTGCTTCATCAACGGAATTGTCAACAATTTCAAATGCCAAGTGATGTAGACCGCGATTATCTGTTGACCCGATATACATACCTGGGCGCTTCCTAACGGCTTCTAATCCTTCTAAAACCTGAATGGCATCATCATTATATTTTATCTCTTTTTTACTCATTCATTTTCGTTTCCCTTCATTTAAGTCACTTCTTATCAATATGTATCGTTGTTAGAATATCAAACTCTTTTCATTTTGACAACTCACGACTCATTCTTTTTTCATTTAGGTGAATGAATTTTTATGAAAATAGTTCATGTTTTCATCATTAGTGTTCTCTTCTTTAAGCTAATAAAACATGATATAATACGTTGAAAAGGAGGTCTATATGAAACAACTATTATTGCTTTTATTCGCCTACTTCATGGGATCCATTCCAACTGGTGTATGGATTGGTAAACAATTTTATCATAAAGACATTCGTCAGTATGGTTCTGGTAATTCTGGTTCCACTAATACATTTCGTGTGCTTGGTAAACAGGCCGGCATTATCGTTTTAACGATCGATATTTTAAAAGGAACGATTCCCGTTGTAGTAGCCATCGCTCTTGGGACCACTTGGCATCCGCTGATTATTGGTTTATTCGCTATTCTAGGCCATACTTATCCGATTTTTGCTCACTTTAAAGGAGGAAAAGCCGTTGCTACCTTTGCGGGTATTATGTTAGGGTACTTACCTCTCTTATTTATTGAAGTTATCATTGTTTTTGCTATTATTCTTTACTTTACCCGGATGGTATCTTTAACGAGTATGGTAACCATTTTCTTAGGATGGCTATGGGTGCTTTACTACTATAATGATCCCGTTTTACATTGGATTGTTTTCGGCGTCTTTATATTCATTGTCTATCGTCATCGGAGTAACGTCAAACGATTATTAGATGGAACTGAGTCAAAAGTACCGTTTGGCTTTCGTTCAAAACAAAAATAACATATAAAAGAGCATGACAGCGATTAAGCGTGTCATGCTTCTTTTTTTATAAAATGTAATGATTCATTTGTTCATCTTGAACTAGATGGCTAAGTCGTTGATCCACGTATTGTTCTGTAATTAATATTTCTCCCATTTGCATATCAGGCGCTTCAAAAAGTAATTCTTCCAATACTTTTTCTAAAATGGTATGCAAACGACGCGCACCAATATTTTCAGTCTTACTATTTAATTCAAACGCATATTCCGCTAAACGATGAATAGCTTCTTGTGTGAAATTAATCGTTACATTTTCAGTTTGTAAAATGGCTTCATACTGTTTTAATAACGCATGCGTTGGTTCAGTTAAAATGCGCTCAAAATCTTCAATCGTTAAGTCTGTTAACTCCACACGAATTGGGAAACGTCCTTGTAATTCTGGAATTAAATCACTAGGTGTCGCTACGTGAAAGGCACCTGAACCGATAAATAAAATATGATCCGTATGAATAACACCATATTTCGTACGCACTTGGCTTCCTTCGACAATCGGTAAAATATCGCGTTGTACACCTTCACGTGAAACGGTACCTGATTGTTCGCCGTTGCTAGTGATTTTATCGATTTCGTCAATAAAGATAATCCCTTCTTGGCTCGCTCGTTTAATCGCTTTAGCATTTACATCTTCAGGATTAATCAACATATCTGCTGCTTCATCCGTTAAAATATCTAAGGCTTCTTTCACCGTAACGGCTCGTTCCACTTTTTGTTTTGGTCCAAATTGGCCCAAAGTTTCTTGTAAAGATTCCATTTGTTCCATGGCTGGGTTAGCTCCCACAACAGGTTGTGGTTTTCGTTCAATTTTAATCGTCACTTCTTGTTGGTCCAATAGCCCATTACGCAATTGTTGTTCAATCTCTTTACGTGTTTGCGCAATTTCAGGCGTCACATCTTCGTCTGCTTCTTCTTGAGCCGCTTGAAAAATGTTCCCTAAACTATTTTGTCCACCAAATAACTGACCTAAGTTTTTCATATAGTCTTGTTCTGTTTTCTTTTTCATAATGCCTGGCTTCATAATTTTAGCAAGTTTTTTTACTGCGCGATTAAACGCTTCCGCACGAACTAGTTCTTTTTCTTCCTCTTTAACTAGTTGCACGCTATTCTCAACTAAATCACGAACCATAGACTCGACATCACGACCGACATACCCAACTTCAGTAAATTTCGTTGCTTCTACTTTAATAAAGGGCGCATGAACCAATTTGGCTAAACGTCTCGCAATTTCTGTTTTACCGACTCCTGTAGGTCCAATCATTAATAAGTTTTTAGGCGTAATTTCTTGCGCCATATCTTGCGTTAATTGCATGCGACGATAACGATTCCGCAAAGCAACTGCCACAGAGCGCTTGGCATCATGTTGTCCCACGATGTATTGATCTAAACGTTCCACAATTTGACGTGGGGTTAATCCTAATTGACGATTCATAAACTATCTCCTTTATACCGATTTATTCTCTACAGTAGATGATTCGATCGATTCACAAATAATTTGATCATTCGTATAAACATCAATTTCTGAAGCGATTTTTAAACTGCGTGTCGCAATCTCTTCGGCTGACAAATCACTATCAATTAATGCACGTGCCGCAGCTAATGCAAAATTGCCACCTGATCCAACAGTTAAGACGCCATCATCTGGTTCAATGACTTCACCCGTACCACTTACTAATAGTAAATCATCTTTATTCATTACAATTAACATTGCTTCTAGTTTTTGTAACATTTTATCGCGGCGCCAGCTTCGTGCCATTTCAATGGCTGCACGACGTAAGTTTCCTTTAAATTCGGTAAGTTTACTACTAAACATTTCTTCTAATGTAATTGCATCGGCTACGCCACCCGCAAAACCAACTATCACATCACCATGATAAATACGACGTACTTTGCGTGCTGTGCCTTTCATAATGACCCGTTCACCCAATGTTACTTGGCCATCTCCAGCCATCGCAACCCCTGTTTTATTTTTTACTGCACATATCGTTGTCATTTAATCATCCTTCCTCTTTACATCGAAAACCGGCCGATCTTGAAGCGGTAAAAATTGATCAATGGCTTGCTTCAACGTATCTTGTTCAATATGCGTATAAATTTGTGTAGCTTCTAAGCTACGATGTCCTAACAATTCTTGAACGGTACGCAAATCTGCACCACGATTAATTAAATGTGTCGCAAATGAATGACGCATCTTATGCGGATAAATGGTACCACCCAATTTAGAACGTTTCAGTATATCATTCAAAATATACCGAAAACCATTCGTTGTCAATTGTTCACCCCGATGATTCACGAAAACAAAATCATGCGGTTCATCTGCTTGTGTCATTAAAGAAGGTCGTCCTTCATCTAAATAGGCCGTTAAAGCCTGTTGTGTATGCGTATTAAATGGAACTAAGCGATCTTTATTCCCTTTACCATGTACTAAAATCATTTGATTCGCGCGATCGATTTGACGTAATGTTAAATGTTCGACCTCAAAAATCCGCATGCCTGTTGCATAAAGTAATTCCATAATGGCGCGATTACGTAAATCAAGTGGGGTGCGGTCTTCCAACCCATCCAACAATTGGCGCATTTCTTCTTCATAAAAAAATTCAGGCAAGTGTTTCTCACGAATCGGTACTTCAATCATTTCTAACGGATTAATGGATAATTTCCCTTCCATAATCAAAAACCGATAAAAGTGGCGCAAACTTGATGCTTTACGTGCCATCGTTTTACGCTTTAAGCCTTGGTCATAACATTCTGCTAAATATAACCGGACATCGCGACTACTAACTGTGAGTAAATCTCCACCACCACTACTCGATAAAAAAGTACTAAATTGATTCAAATCGCGTAAGTAACTACTCACTGTATCACTACTAAAATTACGAATGTGAACCATATAATGTTCATATTGTTTAATGAGTCGTTGGTCTTTAGTTAATTGTTCGGTCATTTTCTCACCTCAATGGACTTCATTATAACAAAATCGATAGAAAAAAGATTAGACGAAAGTCGGATTTCATCTAATCTTTATATTTTTAACCTTGTTTTTCTTCTTTATAATCACAATTTGAACATTGCACTTGCATGCCACCACGGACTTTCTTCTCAATTAAGAAGTGATCACATTTTGGACAGTTGCGTGGTAATGGTTTATCCCATGACACAAATTCACATTCAGGATAACGACTACATCCATAAAACAGTCGATTTTTCTTCGTTTTACGTTCAATTACGTCGCCTTTTTGACATGTCGGACAGGTTACACCCACTTTTTTGACGATGGCTTCTGTATGACGACAATCTGGGAAATTGCTACATGCATAAAACTTCCCATAACGACCCAATTTAATCACCATGTCATTGCCACACTCTGGACAACTAAATCCGGCTTTTTCATCTTTAATTTCTATTTTTTCAATTTCATCACTTGCACGGTCGACTTCTTTACTAAACGGCTGGAAGAAACGATCCACAACGTCAATCCATTCAAAGCGTCCGGCTTCAATGCCATCTAGTTCTTTCTCCATTTCAGCGGTGAAGTTGGTATCCACAATATTGGAGAAGTATGAATTAATGAGTTGATTAACAATTTCACCCAACTCAGTCGGTTCGAAACGTTTAGCCGCTAATTTAACATAGTATCGACGTTGTAATGTATCGATGGTTGGTGAATAAGTCGACGGACGACCGACTCCAATTTCTTCTAACGTTTTAATTAACGTCGCTTCTGTATAACGTGCTGGTGGTTGTGTAAAGTGTTGCTCCGGCAAGAGCTCTACTAAATCAACTTGGCTGCCTTCTTCCAATTCTGGTAAAGGATTGGCTTTTTTGTCATTTTTATTGCTGCCATATACTTTTAAGAACCCGTCAAATATTAAAATTGAACCATTTGCTCGAAATGTTACATCGTCTTGCACTAAATCCATCGCCACTGTATCAAAAGTCGCACTCGCCATTTGACTAGCGACAAAACGTGACCAGATTAAATTGTATAAACGGTATTGATCTTTCGTTAAATAACTTTTAATACTTTCAGGTGTGCGCAAAGCCGAACTTGGACGAATGGCCTCATGCGCATCTTGTGCGCCTTCTTTTTGCTTAGCGATTTTTTTACTAGCAGATAAGTATTCTTTACCGTATGAATCTTCGATAAATTGAGTGGCTTCATTAATCGCCGTTGCTGAAACACGCGTTGAATCGGTACGCATATAAGTAATTAAACCAGTTTGTCCGCTTCGACCTAATGCTACCCCTTCATACAGTTGCTGTGCGACCATCATCGTTTTACGCGATCGGAAGTTTAACTTATTCGCTGCATCTTGTTGCAAGGAACTTGTTGTAAACGGTAGTTGCGGATGACGTTGACGCTTTTTCTTCGTTAACGTATCAACTATGAACGGTTTGTTTTCGTCAATTAAGGCGAGTACTTCGTCCATAGCTTCTTTACTTTCAATTTTTTGTTTTTTCTTTTTCACTTCAGACAATTGACCTGTGAAAGTCTTTTTCTCTTTCGGTGCTTGAAAAGATCCTTCGAGTGACCAGTATTCTTCTGGTTTAAAGGCTTTAATTTCTTCTTCACGGTCAATAATTAGCTTCAACGCAACGGATTGAACCCGTCCAGCACTCAAGCCTTTTTTAACTTTCTTCCATAATATAGGAGAAAGTGTGTAGCCCACTAATCGATCTAAAACACGTCGCGCTTGTTGTGCGTCGACTAAGTCCGGTTCAATTTGACGTGGGTGTTTAAACGCTTCTTTTACGGCGTCTTTTGTAATCTCATTAAAGACGACACGTATCGGTGCATTCACATCTAAATCAAGTAAGTGAGCTAAATGCCAAGCAATTGCTTCCCCTTCACGGTCCGGGTCACTCGCAAGATAGACTTTTTCTGCTTTTTTGGCATATCGTTTCAGTTCTTTAATAATTGGGCCTTTTCCACGAATGGAAATGTATTGTGGCTCATAATCATTTTCAATATCGACACCCATTTTACTTTTAGGGAGATCGCGTAGATGCCCTTTACTCGCAACTACTTTATAATTTTTACCTAAATAGCGTTCAATTGTTTTGGATTTTGTGGGAGACTCCACGATAACTAAATATTTATAGGCCATACTGTTGCCCCTTTCTATTAAAAAATCACTTGGACGATACCAAATGATCAGTCGTGCTACCTTTAATTAAATCGGTCGTTCAGGTTTAGAGGCTGATGAACAACTTCTAAAATCGTAATTCATCTTATGCTAGAAGTTGGCGTTTGTCAAATATTTAATGAAAAAAATATCTCGAAGTCACCGCATGATTGAAATTTTTTGTGTTTTATATGAATTTTAACGACTAAAAACATTTTGTCCGTGACTCATCACTCACCACAAATCCTCCCATGTTAAGAGAGGGGTGGCGCCCGCTTGAATTAATTGGTTTGTCCCGGCTGATTCTGGACTTAAAATTGATCCTGGAACAGCATAGACGTTTCGATTTTCCTGTAAGGCGAGATGAGCGGTAATTAAACTACCACTTTGCACTTTTGCTTCTACTACAATCAGGTCCCGACACAAGCCCGCAATAATTCGATTACGCATTGGAAAATGGTGGCGTTTAGGCGGCGTGTCAGGTGGATATTCACTCAATACTAAACCGTTTTGTCGAATCATCCGATCCAACATACGATGTTTAGCTGGATACGTGTGATTTAAGCCTGTCCCTACAACTGCAATCGTCGGAATTTGTTGATTCAACGCAACGACGTGACTGTATCCATCGATTCCATCAGCTAAGCCACTAATAATCGGTCGCGTTTTTAAGCATGGTGGATATGTGTGTAGTAACTGATCAATCACCTGTTGCCCATAGCTTGTCATCATCCGACTGCCGACCATACCAATTCCCGCTGTTCGCAGTAAGCGACTATCTCCTTCATAATAAAGTACAATAGGGGGCTGATAAATTTCTTTTAACCATGGCGGATACGCTGGATCTAATCGAGTCAAAAAATTAACAGATTGCTTCATTAACGTGTGTGCGCGCTTAACTACTTCCTCATCTAAAGACAGCTTATGCCGATATGCTGGTTGTTGAGCGACTCGCTCTAAATGTTCATATTTTTCTTTCAATGGTAATCGGGTCAAACTCAAAGCTAATACCCATTCCTTTAGTTCCAAAAAAACACCTCCTAACATCATAGACGCTAAGCGGTGTTCAATCGACTAATATTGACTTTTAATAGGTTCAAAACTACGTCGGTGGATTGGAGTTGCACCATAACGTTTTAAACCATCTAAGTGATGCTGTGTCCCATATCCCATATTATGCTCAAAATCATAGCCGGGATAAGTTTGACTCCATTTAATCATCAATTCATCCCGATAGACTTTAGCTAAGGAACTGGCCGCTTGAATACTCACACTCCGTTGATCACCTTTAATGATACCTAGCTGGTCGTGTGGTATATCTAATGTTAAAGCATCCACCAAGACCATCGCTGTTGGTTCTTCTAAAGCTAAAACAGCTTCTTTCATGGCTAAACGAGTTGCTTCTAATATATTATGCGTATCAATAAAAGCTGCATCTTTTTCGACAATTTGATATTTAACCGCATGTTCCTTCACCCAGTCACTCACTTGTTCTCGTTGAGCAAGGGTAAGACGTTTACTATCATCAAATCCTACGTCTTCTAATTGGTCTAATGGTAAAATAACAGCTGCGACAACAACCGGTCCAGCAAGTGGTCCACGACCCACTTCATCTACCCCAATGACATAACGTTGTCCTTGTTGAGTGAGTTGAATATCATGTTGAACGGTCTCTTCAAAGAAAGCCCGGCGTTGCGCCACCTTCTCTAAACGGCTTAGCGTCTGTTTAACAAGTTTTTGTGCCCCTTGGCGTTCATCCTGTTCAGTTGCGACTAAAATCGCATCTGTCCGTGATGTGACTTGATTGAGCGCTAGTTTCAATTGCGATAAGGTTAAGCGTGATTTATTCGTCATGGCTTCCATCCTGTTGATTCTTCCATGTGTCTACTTCATCTAAATGATCATACGTAAAGCGCCCTAAACGACCGGCTCTTAAATCTTTCAAAAAACGAATGCTCGCTTTTTCATAATCATCACGAAATCCTAAACGTTTCGCTAAGTGAATCAATAATTCCGGATACTCCTCTTCATCAGCTGGCCAAGACACTTTGTATAGTGATTCAAATGTTGGTTTTAATGTATCGTTTAATTGACGCATCGCACTTAGGGCGATATCGTCTAAGTAAAGTAGTTGATCTTTAATCGATCCGGTAATCGCTAAACGCTCCGCTAACCTTGGATCTTGGAATTTCGGCCATAAAATTCCTGGTGTGTCTAATAATTCAAAGTCTGTACCGACTTTCATCCAACGTAGCGATTGCGTTACGCCTGGACGGTTGGCTGTTTGGGCTTGATTTTTACCGACTAAACGGTTAATTAATGTCGATTTCCCAGCATTTGGAATGCCTAAAATTAATAAACGAATCGCAGGTGCGTTAACCCCTTTTGCTTCTAACTCTTGTTTCTTTTGCGCCATTAATTCGCGGACAACCCGTTTGAAAGTATCAATTCCTTGTCCTTCTTTTGCGTTCATTTGAACGACTTGTGCGCCTTGATTTTGATAATAACTTGTCCATTGATCCGTTCGTTTAGGATCTGCCAAATCGACTTTATTTAAAAGAATGATATGTTTTTTTCCTTGACGAATTTCATCAATCACTGGGTTCCGACTCGATAATGGAACTCGTGCGTCCAAACATTCAACGACGACATCGACGTGTTTAAGTTGTTCCCGAACTTGACGAATGGTTTTCGCCATATGCCCGGGGAACCATTGAATAGTAGCCATAATTTATAAATCCTTTCCATATGGAGTTTGTCTTATAACAAACATGCTTTTAGTGGGAAAATTTATCAAGCTCCCGACCTAAATTTCTTTATTTTTCTTTAACAATTTTGCGATTAATCATTTAACACCGCTTGAATAACCTCACACACGATATGCATGGCTTGTTCTAATTCATCACGAGTCAGATACGTTGGGGCTAATCGAATGGTATGATCATCTGGATCGGTTTGATAAGGGAACTCTGAACCAGCAGGCGTTAACTTCACCCCATGCTCTAAGCACGTTTTTATAATGCGTTTGGCTGTCCCTTTTGGGCATTTCAAGCTAATGAAATAGCCTCCATGTGGCATCATCCATTGAATGCGATCAGTCTCTCCAAAATAGCGCGTTAAATAATCATTAACAATTTGAAACTTTGGAAGTAATAATTGAGCATGCTGTTGCATGAGTTGTTCTAAATGCGCAGCATCTTTTAAGAATAACACATGTTGCAACTGATTAACTTTATTTGGTCCAATACTTTGAATACTTAATTGTTGAACTAAGTATGCCATGTTCGCTGGACTCGTAATTAAAGCAGAAATACCTGCACCTGGAATTGTAATTTTAGATGTCGATAAAAAAATTAAAACACGGTCTGCCGTGCCGTGCGTTTGTGCTAACTTAAATAAATTTGCTTGATGACGAGTTAAGTAGTCCTCATCTAAGTGATGGAAATGATATGCATCATCGTAAAAAATACGAAAATCATCCGCTGCCGGCGTTAAAGTCGCTAAGCGTTCAACGACTTCATTACTAAAAGTAATTCCTTCCGGGTTACTATACGTTGGGACACAAATGATTCCCTTAATAGCCGGATCATTTGCGACTAATGCTTCAACTTGATCCATATCTGGTCCATCTGGTAACATTCGAATGTTAATCATTTCAATGCCTAGTTGTTCTAAAATTTTAAAATGGCGGTCATATCCGGGAACTGGGCATAGGAAACGAACGGATTCAAGTGTGCGCCAAGGTGTTGCTCCGCTACCGACACCAAAGAGCATGTACCAAGTTAAAAGATCATTCATTAATTTTAAACTAGAGTTGTCGTTGACTAACACATCATCCATCGTTACGCCTACCACATCTGCAAATAATTGACGGGCTTCTGGTATGCCAAGCACCCCACCATAATTAAAATAATCAATATACTCGCGTATAACATCAGGTGTGATGCACTCATACATTGGTTCACTTAACATTAATTGATCTGTCGCTGGTTTCCCACGAGTCATATCAATTATCGAATGAAGTATTTTTATATATTTTTTATTCACATTATCGCCTCATTTTTCTCATGTTATTATAATCATGTTCAAGATATTTTTATAGTCTATTTATGATAAATCAGCTTAGTCAATCGAAACATACTCATCGCTTCATTATCAAACCCTACTAACTTAGTGTTTATATAACATAATAAATTGATAAAATTTAGCGATAGAAAGTTAAAGTTCATATGATTGTGTAAAAGACAAAAGGCCATATAATAACTCTTTTACTGTACAATGTTTTTAACTACTAAAACATGCTCAGGAGGACTTTACATGACCCCAGTACATTTTACACTTAATAGTAATGAGATTCAAAGTATTATTGCACATTCGGTAAAAAATGATTTTTTTTAAATATTTTGACCACTGTATTCAACCGATTGATAAAAAGCAGCGAACGGAATACAATTAAGCTGAAACTATGAACAATCTAAAAATCCGACAAAGTTAACAAAATGGCTACTACGAGCGCGACTTTACGAATCAGGTAGGAACGCTCAAATTACGCGTATTTAGAATACGTGCCAGTGAGTTTTCACCGACGATAGTGAACTTTATCAACGAAATGAAAAGGTGCATTTCGCTTCTATGCTTCATATATATGTCTCAGGTATTTCGACACGTAAAGCCTTAAAAATGTTGAAGAGCTGTTTGAAAAATTAGTTTCTAAATCTTTTGTTTCTAATCTGACTAAACAATTAGATCCGATGGTCAATGAATAGCAGAACCGTTCACTTTCAGAAACAAACTATCCTTACTTAATGACAAATGATCTTTATATAAAAGTAAGAGAAACTTAACGGACCCCTTCCAAAAGCCGCCATATTGCTAGTGGTATAACGAAAGAGGGTGCCCGTGAAATCATCAGTTTCATGATTCAACGTGAAGAAAGTGATAATACCTGATGCAATTTCTTTCATTACTTAAAAGAACGAGAGGCTCAAAAAGTGAACTGCTCCCTAACAAAATGTGTAGGAACAAGATTCAATAAATGAAATAAACGTTCTTGTATCTGTTGGATTAGGAAAAAGATCATAATGTGAAACGAATTGAATTTCAGGGTTCTATAATTTATAGGGTTGATGGCCGAAGGCCTCAACTCTATTTTTTATTTTAGGGTACAAAAAAGAACAGATCTCCTGTATATTATAAGCG
>NZ_JAGN01000035.1 GCF_000526675.1 Atopobacter phocae ATCC BAA-285 | reverse complement strand
TAAAGTCTCGTTCATAATAGCCATTTCTTTGACTCTGACGACTTTCGGATCGTTCATAGTCATCAGCCTGGATATATTCTGTTCGCTGATTTTCCATCAACTGGTTGAACACTGTTGTCAAAATGTTTTTAGACACATCATCTTTTACCGAATGTTCAATAATGCTTTGAACCTCTTCGCTATTCAGTGTAAAATGTACTTGGGGCATATAAAGTCCTCCTGGGTAGGTTTTCTGGTAAAAACATTGTACCGTAAAAGGAGCTTTATATGGCCTTTTATCTTTTACACAATTATATGGACTTTATCTAATATTTTTTATAGTTGTTTATCAATTCTATTTAATAACTAATAAACAAATAGCAATAACAAATAGTGAAGTATAAACATATTATACATAAACAAATTTTTTATGCAACAAATTTGCATAAAAATAATTAGAAGCATTATATTCAAAAAAAATGGGTCCAATCTTTTTTCATTTGCGGGATTGGACTCCAATTGTTTTAATAATAATATTTTGTTTCGATGAATTTATGATTGAAAGCCGATTAAACTCGGTACGAAGTAAGCGATAATTAACATAATGATGCATGCTGTAAGAATGCCTAAACTAATAGGGAAAAAGCTTTTTTTAGGAGATAAACCAAGTAATGCTGCAATTAAAGCTCCCGTCCACGCCCCTGTTCCAGGTAATGGAATAGCGACAAATAAATAGACACCTATCATAATTTGATTCGGATACTTTTCTAATAATTCTGCACCTTTTGAGTGTCCTTTTTGCTTGATTTTACGCGCAAACTTTTTTATTGGTCCATGATGTGATAAAATATCAAGGATTCGTTCAATAAATAAGATAATAAAAGGAACAGGTAACATATTGGCAATAACCGCTATTGGGGCAGCTTCATACCATGGCACCCCTAATAAACTAGCTGCAATTAAGCCGCCACGCAATTCCAAAATGGGAAGTATCGATACAAAGAATACGATCACTTTTGCACTGAAATAGTGTTTAAATAATGCAATAACTGTTTCTAACATGTGGGATAACCTCTTAACTTTCTATTGAATGATTACTACTATACTTTATTATAACGATTTTGTTCACTTTTTTGTCGAACAAAACGAGCATTTACTTAATTTTTAAAGGTTTTATGCGTACGCCGATAACGATTTCATCCTGAGGTCTTATTGACCATTCTAGTGTACTCAAATATAATAAACATGAACTAAAGAGAAGGAAGGTGTTAATGATGCATTTTTTTACCGCTCAATCCGACGGGTATCATTTGCAATTATTTAGCCCAGTTCATTGGGTAATGATTATTTTAGCTTTAATTGTCAGTGTCATTGTTTGGTGGGGGAAAAGCGAAAAAAACCACCATATCATCGAAAATATGATTTATGGTGGTTTAGTCGTTCAAGTAATTATGTTATATAGTTGGTATTTAATTGGTGGCTATAGTAGTCATAAAGAAGCTCTCCCACTTTACGGGTGTCGTATTGCCATATTATGTTTTATTATCGGCTACTTTATGAATCGTCCAAAATTAAGAACTATCGGATTTTTACTTGGAGGCTATGGTGCACCTCTAGCGTTAATCATGCCATCTCTTGATCCATTTACACCTATTCATTTAACAACGGTTTCCTATATTGTAGGTCACGTTCTCTTATGGGCGGCTACATTGGATCATTTAAAACATCATTTAGATTTATTAACAAAAGAAAACTTACGTTTCAGTTTACTAATGATTAATTTACTTCTATTAATTACTTGGCAATTTGATTTAACGACACAAAGCAATTATAGTTACTTTTTACAATCCCCTGTTTTAAGTGAGTTGTTCAATAACTGGTCACTTATTCAATATGGATTATTCGTCGTTTTACTACACAATGTCTTATTAACTGGAACTTATCGTGTCGCTAATAAATATCGTCTCAAAAATTTAGGTGATGAAGAATTATCATTTGATACAAAAGTATCTTAGAAATTCATTTCATCTGGGCTATGATTTGATCCTAATCCTTCTAAATGATTAATGATTTCCATCTGTTCTTGACTTAATTCAAAATCAAATACATTTAAATTAGATTGAATTCTATCTTGATGAACAGATTTTGGTAACGGTAAGAAACCGTGTGACAACGACCAATTTAATGCAATTTGTGCCGGAGACTTTCCTAGGTCTTCGGCCATTTTTTTGATTGTTTCGTTTTCAAATAAACGACCGGTTCCAAATGGACTATATGCTTCAACTTGAATTTCATGTTGTTCACACCATTCTGTAACTTCTGGTTGTAAAGCTCCTGGTGCTAAACGAATTTGATTAATCGCTGGAATAATACGAGCTGTTTTAAAAAGTTCTTCTAAGTGATGTACTCTAAAGTTCGATACACCGATTGCACGAATTAATCCCGCTTCATACAATTCTTCCATTGCTTTCCATGCTTGACGGTTTGGTTCTTGCCAATTTGGGCGAAGAGCTTTTGGATTCGGCCAATGAATTAAATATAAGTCGACATAATCCATCCCTAAACGTTCTAATGACTCATGAAATGCTTGCTTAGCTTCTTCGTAACCGTGCGCATCATTCCATAATTTTGTTGTAACAAAGATTTCACTACGCGGAATTCCACTGTCAGCAATCGCTTGTCCAACTGCTTTTTCGTTACGATAAATTGATGCCGTATCGATATGACGATATCCTGCTTTTAGTGCTTCTGTTACAGCAAAATATGCATCTTCTTCAGATGACTGCCATGTGCCTAAACCAATTGACGGGACAACGACTCCATTATTTAATACATACTCTTTTTTTAATTTCAAAATAATAACATCCTTTCTATTATTATTAAAAATGTAAAAAGGATAGTATATGCTATCCTTTTAATGTTTCATTAATTGATGTGGGTGAAGATCTGCCATATGTTCTTGACATTCCGGACAAATCCCGTGAATCTCCATTTGATGACTAGTTTTTTGAAAACCTGTTACGCGTTGAGCTACTAATTCTACATCAGATAACACTGGATACTTAAAGTCCACAATTTTACCACATGATGAACATATCGCATGATAATGAGGTTCATTATTATGATAGTAATCATAATGAGTCGAACCATCGTTTGATTGTAATTCAATAATTAAATCATAATCGATTAATGTATTTAAATTATTATATACTGTTGCCAAACTCATTGTCGGATACGTTTCGAGTAACATTTCATGTAATTGAATAGCCGTTGGATGCGTTTTTGATGATAGCAATGCTTGGATAACTGCTTTACGTTGCTCTGTTATTCGCACGCCTTTATCTCTTAAAGCATCTAAAAAGAATTCGTAATCATCGTGAATGTGTTCATGTTGTGGTGCGTTATAATGCGCTTGTTTTTCACTATTATTTAAAATCATACATCACTCCCCCTGTTCGCTGATCTGTTCTTGTGTATTATACTGGATTAAATACTCGATTGCTTCGCTGACGCCTGCTTGATCATTCGTTGTAACTTCGTAATCGCTAATTGCTTTCACTGCATCTGACGCATTGCCCATCGCTATGCCAATACCTGCTGTTTCTAGCATTTCAATATCATTGTTGCCATCACCTATTGCTGCGGCTTCTTCTAATCGTATTTCTAAATGTTGGCATAACCATTTAAACGCTGTTCCTTTATGAACATGTTTCTTTTGAATCTCTATTAAATGGTCCTGACTTCTAACCACATAGTATTGATCAAATACCGTTTGTGGAATTTGCGTGTAAAAGTTATCTAACACTTTTTTGTCATGACCAATTAATATTTTATAATACGATTCATTCGTTGATAAATCAAGTAAATTTGTCTGAATTAATGGCATATTCACTAAATTAGCGTCCCATGCCATCACTGAACTTTCGTTTGGACTAATTGAATAGTACGCTTCATCATTCGTCACTACCACGCCTGAATCAATATCGGGCAATAAAGCCACGATATCTCGAATATGCTCTGCTGTCAACGCCTCTTCATAAATTAACTGGTGCTCACTACTTGTTATAATGGAAGCACCGTTATTTGAAATAATAAAATCCTGATCTGTCAAATGAATTTGATTTAAAAAAGGAGTAATACCTTTCAACGGTCTTCCCGTACAAATCACTATTTTTAACTGCTTGGCGATTGCTTGATTCAGCGAATTAATATGTGCTTGACTTAATGTTTTATCTGAATTTAACAATGTCCCGTCCATATCGATCGCAATCAATTTTATCATACAATTTATCCTCATTTCTTTATAAAGGGTATACCCGTATAAGTGAATGCAACTAATACCGAAAAATATCTTCCCCCATTATACCACACATGCGCCTAAAAACATCAGCCATTTTCGATCTACTTTTGCTATAGTAAGGCAATTTATGTCCTATTTTTTATAGTTTTATTGAACGCCTTAATCTTCTTAAATCGCCATATTTCCTAATGATTATTTTCCATTTTTGTATAAATAAAATATTTTACAATAAATCTATTTCATCCTTTTACAAAATTAATTTTATCATTTTATTGATTTTTTTGAATGAAAATGATAGTTTTTGACATATTCTTTCACATATAATCCTCGTTAAAATAGTAAAAAAACTATTTATTTGTTTTTTAAATGTTATAAATTTCTAATCAATATTTTATCAAAAAAATAGTTGTACTTTTGAATTTTTTTTGTTATATTTTTCATACAACATTTTGAATAGGAGTGAAACAAATGATCAAAAACAAACTAAAACAAGGTGTAGCTTTATTATCGGTTGCAGCAGTATTTGCAGTAAGCTCAGCAAGTATTCATGCGGATGAAAATACAACTTCAGAACCTGAAAACACAATGACAATTCAATTTGTGCCAATGTCTAATCGCGGTACGGAAGGTTTAGACGGAACATTTTATATCACTATCAATAGTAAGGATAATGAAGGTCAACCTATTAACAAAATTCAGGTTCAAAAACAATTAGGCATGTTTTATGACTTTTTAAAAAATTTAAAAAACACAAAATAATAATTAAATCAACTTCACAAACTTCTTTAAACACTTTAATAAAAAAGAGAACCATCATAGCTTATAAAAGCTACTGATGATTCTCTCTTTTTTTATTTTTTAAAGGCTATTCAATAGCCTCTTTATTCATCCCACTAAAATTACTACATTCGATGAGTCAATTGACAATATCTTTCATACCAAATTTGAACAAATTCTTTGGAGAAGGGACCTTCTTCATGTTTAATCCAATCCACAAGTTCCTCTACTTGATCTAAAATAATTTGATTGATTTCGTCGGGGTAATCCATTTGTTTACGATGACGTTGGTACTCATCAACGTCTAATAAACGTTTTTCACCATCTGGGAATACCTTAATATCTAAGTCATAATCAATATATTTTAAAGCTTCTTTGTCCATTACAAAAGGTGAGGCTAAATTACAATAGTACGAAATCCCTTTGGGACGCAACATTGTAACAATATTAAACCAATACTTTTTATGAAAGTATAATATTGCAGGTTCACGTGTCATCCATTTTCGACCATCTGCCTCTTCAACGACCGTATGATCATTGACTGCAATGATTTGGTTATCACTCGTCTTTAATACCATACTATTTCGCCAAGTGCGATGCAACGAACCATCATGTTTGTAACTTTTTATGGTGATGAACTCTCCTTCTTTTGGACGGTACATCACATTTCCAACTTTCTATATCAGCATTTTATGTAGAAATTTCTCATAATGAATTATATCATACTTCTCGCTATTTATCTGAACGAAAAGACATTATGTTTAATTTTTCGTAAGAAGGTCGCTCATAAAGAAAGTAAGATATCTCCTGTTAGTCGGTTATTGGTTGTTGATATTGTTCCCATATTTTGTGCTGAATTTTAGGAAATCCCCATGTACTAAATTCATTAGGATGTAACCACATAAGTTCTGTTTCGAATGTCACATTGATTGGTGCTTCATCTAAAACGCGCACATACCATACGTCAACTGTCCAATGACGATGACTAAAAATATGACGAACTGATCCCAGTGCGTCGTTAGCTACGATGTAGTGTGCCAGGCCTAAGGAATCCAAGAAAGGCGTAATATCCTCTTCTTGCTCTATTAAAGGAACCATCCAAAAATTTGACAGTAAACCATCTTTAGGTCGCTTCAAGAATAAATAGTTTCCTTCATTATCTTCAATAATTAGTGCCCGATAAGCCTTTTCTTGAACTTTAGTCTTTCCTTCTTTAATCGGATAAATGGCTTGCGTTCCATTCAAATATGCTGCTGAATAAGCTTTAACTGGACTTTCTTCGACGCGGTAGCCCCGATACGATTCAATATCACTACCTAAATCCATTAATGCTTGATTAAAGTTTCCAGGCTCTTCATAACTTATTAAAGCTTGATGTAGTCGTTCAAATACTTTTCTATTTTTAGCTAGTCCAATGTCTAAATCAATTTCAAATAACCTTGCCAGTACACGCATCGCATTTCCATCTAACGCTGGGTATGGTTGATTATATGCAATACTGACAATCGCGCCAGCTGTATAAGGTCCAATCCCTTTTAAACTAATCACTTCTTCATAAGTCGTGGGGAAAGTTCCATTATATTGTTCAACCATTGTTTGTGCTGCTGCTTGCATATTTCTAACCCGACTGTAGTAGCCTAGCCCTTCCCATATTTTATGCAATTCATCTTCATTTGCTTCTGCTAAATCTGCAATCGTTGGGAACTTCGCTAAAAAACGCTGATAGTAAGGAATAACCGTTGCGACTTGTGTTTGTTGCAACATAATTTCACTCACCCAAATAGCGTACGGATTGCTTGTTTGACGCCAAGGTAAATCTCTTTTATTTTGATGATACCAATGCAACAAGTCTTTTTGAAAAGCAGCTATTTTTTCAGGTGCCCATAATTCAATTTGATACGTTTTTAAATAATCTTCAAAGGCTTCGTAAGGTGTATGTGGTCCGTATGTTAGTTTCAAAGTCTTCTCCTTTTTCATCAATCGTAATGCTCAGCCTCCCAATCTTGTTCATCTAACCATTTAGCGATTAGTTCACTAGGGAAACCTTTTTGATATAATCGTCCTTCTACTTGGTATCTTAGATTGGACCCTTTATGTTTTCGGCTTAATCTTCTTAAAATCGGACGAGATTGTTTATCTAAGTGTTCATATTCATCGTCACTTAGTTCATCCCAATTCAGTCGCTCTTGAATAATTGTGATTATCGCCGAAGCAAATCCTTTCGTCATAAGATGCTCTGTTACTTTTTGTTTTGCCTCACGCAATGATTGTTTATTTAATCGTCGCTGATATTTTTCAGCTAAATGCCAGCCAATTTCTACTTGATCATCTAGTTCATAAAGTAGTAATGCTTCTTCAATAAAGGCAGGACTAACTTTTTTCTCGCGTAACTTTTGCTTAATCATCCCTGGACCTTTAGAGGCTGTCACCAATTCTGTCCGTACAAAACTTTTAGCATATTCTAAATCATTTAAATAACCTGTTTTAATCAGGCGAGCCATCACTTGGGCTATCGCGCGTTCTTCTACTTCTTCTTTCATTAAATAATGCTCCACTTCTTTTTCTGTGCGTAAGCGACGGGATAGATAACGTAAACTTTTATGGTACGCGCGCTCAATAGTTTCATAGGATTCAATCTCTTCTAACTGTTCATCTGATAAATGATTGCCTTTTAGTAGACCAAATTTAATTAACGTTTCGGTTGATACACCAAATCTAAACGTGCCATCAATATAAATATTAAAACGCTCTTTGTCTTTTTTTTGTTGTTGAATCGATGTAATTTTATTCGTTTGCTCTTCATCAAGGTTAGCGCTTTTAATGATTTCTTTTGTTTGAATTTCATTTAAACGTTTAGGTAAACGGATGAGTTTCTGTTTCGTTTTTTCTTGTTCCATAGGCGCTCCTTTCAACAATCTTGTCGTGTGTCTCTATCTAGTGTAAGTTGTTTTTCAATAAATTACAATGTAGACTTTTTTTCTAAAGCGTTTAAGCAACTACTCCATAGAGTCGATAATAATTTGCGGGTTGCCATGTTGGTAGTGACGTTTGAAATAACAATTTTGACGCAGGGCTAGTCATTAGTTTTCTATAAATAGTGGGCTTAATAGGCCATACGATTCCTTCCCCAAAGAAACAAACAACGGAATGTGGGCGCATTTGGACACCTTTTAAAAGGGAAAAATTCATCCATGCTCCTTGTTGGCGTTTCGTACCATCAACTGGAAAGAAAAAATGATTAAAATCATAAACTGGTTGATAATAGCTACGTGATTGGTATTGTCGGTATTGACGATAAAATGGTTCAATTTGATTAAAAATACGATTCAATAATACGCCAATCGATAACTCACTCCATAGCCATTCACCTGATACTAATAGTAAGCATGACTGATTATTACAAGGAAAGATTCCTACTATCTCTTCTGATTTAATTTGCTTCAGGGGATCGTATTGTATTGGAATATATTGCTCAACTTGATAGGTTTGACATATTTCTTGAATGTGTTCAATCATTTTCGTCATATGATTCACCTCACGTTTAATATAGTCATTTAGATGAAAGATGACGAAAGACGATTTCGACAAATAACTTCGAAATATAACATGCTCCCCCAAAAATTTAATACCTTTTATGAGTAAACTCTTCTTATTTTAGAATGTTTTCGTTATTTGAACAGACTTTATCGATTATTTTGTCACTTGTTGTTCAATTTGGCCATTAATGATTAGATTTATCTATTAATGGTCAAATTAATCAATAAATTATCTTTTCACCCGTTGCATTGCTTATATTTGTTATTGTCATTCACTTATATCTATCGAAATTCACCACGCACTCCCATGAAATCGTGGTATAATAAATGGCAAATCTTCAATTGATGAAAGGAGCGCCTATGACCCCGAAAAAAGTTAAAAAGTTAGTCGATACTGCCGTGTTAGCTGGCCAAATGCTCGTTGAAAATAATGCAGAAACGTATCGAGCAGAAGAAACGATGTACTATATTCTATCCACTAGTCACTTTGAAGTCATTGAAATTAATGCAATTGGTTCAGCTGTTTATCTTACCATTGACGATCCTTCCATTGCTTCAATTAGCATGATGAAACGTGTGAAACGGCGTGATACTAACCTTTCTAAAATCGAGAAAATTAATAGTATTTCTAGACGTTTAGTAAAAAATGAAATCACTGTCGATCAGGCTTATGATTTATTAAAACAAGCCGACAAAAGTGAATTACCACAATGGCTAAAAGAACTTGGTAACCTCTTATTAATGGGAGGATTAGCGATGATGTTTAGTGGACAAATTAACGAAGCGCTAGTCGCAATTCCAGTTGGAGTGTGGTTTGTTTTCATGAATTACATTGATCGTCATATCGATTTAGGCTTTTTTGTTAATACGGTACTATCAGTCTTCTTGATGACGACTTCCATTATATTAATTCATCATCATGTCTATAATCATTTTAATGTTAATTTGACAATAATTGGGGTTATTATGCCTCTTGTGCCAGGCACACCTATTACGAATGCCATTCGTGATGCCTTTCGTGGCGATTACTTATCTGCATCTGTACGGGCTTTAGAAGCCTTCTTAATCGCTGTCTCGGTTGCACTTGGTGTCGCTTTAGCCTTTTTATTGATGGGAGGATAACAATGAGTATACTATTACAAATTATCGGAGCAGCTATTGGCTCTTTTTCTGCTTGTTTAATTTTCGAAGCACCACGATTTAGTTGGAAAATTAATCCTTTTTTTGGCGGAGCGGGTTGGGCTTTATATTTGTGGGTCATGTACTACTTTCAATTTAATGTACCGAGTGCGACTTATTTCGCTAGTTTAATGATTGCTATTTTATCCCACTTATGTTCACGACACTTTAAAGCGCCTGTCACAGTCTTTTTTATTCCAGCCTTTTTCCCTTTCGTTCCAGGTTACGGTATGTATAAAAGTGTGTATTCCTTTATGTTCGAAAGCGTTGAAAGCGGGTTGAATGAACTGGGTCAAACTTTTGCAGTAGCTGGTATGATTGCCTTAGCGATTTTTACAGCTGATTCAGGTTTCCGTATTTATTCTAATATTAAACGTAAAATTAAAGTAGGCTCTCTAAATTAAAGAGACGACTTAATTTGTTATTCTGACGTTACTCTAATATGTTATAATGAAATTAGTTATTTTACCTGTATTGACCCCGTAGCTCAGCGGATAGAGCACACGTTTCCTAAACGTGGTGTCGCAGGTTCAAGTCCTGCCGGGGCCGTACAATTTAAAAAGGACAAGTCGTCATTTTTGACCACTTGTCCTTTTTTTATCGACTTCTTGTATACAATTGATAATAATATCCTTTTTTAGCCATCAGCTCTTCATGAGGTCCTTGTTCAATGATTCCTGTATTGCCCATTACATAAATAATATCACTATCTTCTACTGTCGTTAAACGATGCGCGATCGTCACTGTCGTTCGACCAACGGCTAATTGTTCTAACGATTCTTGAACAATTAATTCGCTCTGATTGTCTAAGGCAGAAGTCGCTTCGTCTAAAATTAAAATTGGCGGATTTTTTAGAAAGACGCGTGCGATGGAGATACGTTGCTTTTGTCCGCCAGATAACCTGACACCACGCTCTCCTACATACGTATGATATCCCTCTGGTAACTCATTAATAAAGTCTGCCGCTCCTGCTAACTCTGCCGCACGAATCACTTCCGCTTCACTAGCATTTGGCTTACCATAGCGAATGTTATCTAACACCGACCCTGAAAATAAATAAACATCTTGCTGAACAATTCCAATTTGATCGCGTAAACTTTTCATGGTTACATCTCGCACATCTTTTCCGTCAACCCGAATGGCGCCACTCGATACATCATAAAAACGTGGGATTAAATGACAAATGGTCGATTTACCAGCTCCACTTGGTCCGACAAATGCGACTTTACTCCCCGCTTTAATATGAAAACTAAATTGCGTTAGAACTTCTTCCTCACTACTTGGATACCGGAAATCTACTTGGTCAAATTCAATATCACCTTGTACATTTTCTAATTCAATAGCATGTGCTGCATCATACAAATCAGAAGTAGTTTCCAATGTTTCTTGATAGCGTTCAATCCCGGTCATCCCTTTTTGGAACTGCTCAGTAAATTGAACAATTCGTTTTACACTTTCAAACAAGGTATTCACGTACATAATAAACACAATCATATCCCCTGCATCGATTTGCTTATATAACATGAGTAGCCCACCACCAACTAAAACAGAAAAATACATCAATCCGTCAAATATTTTCGTCACTGTATGGAAGCCCGCCATTGCGTAGTAAAAACTTTTCTTAATTGAGAGAAAATGTTGATTATCTTCTTCAAATTTTTCTTCTTCAATCGCTTCATTAGCAAAACTTTTAACCACTCGTATTCCTAATAAGCTTTCTTCAATATTAGCATTTAAATTTCCAACTTGTTGGCGTTGCATTAATTGGGCGTCACGCATTTTACTTCGGAAAATTGTAGCCGTTAAAAACATAATGGGAATTAAACAAAAAATAATTAAAGCAAGTGGTAAATGAATTTGTCCCAAAACAATTAACGCGACAATCATCTTAATCGCACCAATAAAATATTCTTCCGGACAGTGATGAGCAAATTCGGTAATATCGAATAAATCATTCGTTAAACGAGACATAAGATGTCCGACTTTATTTTCGTTATAGTAGGCATCTGGGAGCGTTTGAAGGTGTTTAAATAAATGACTGCGCATATCTGTTTCAATTTTTGCTCCCATAATATGACCCACACTCGTCATAAAATAATTCGCCACGAGTTCAATGACTTTAAATAGAACGAACCACAAAGCTAAACGTGTGATGACTTGTACAGTCAAACTCTCTATATTATAAATCCCATAATTTGTGAGTCGTCGCATAATTAAAGGTAATGTCATTTCTGAGACAGTTGTTAAACTAGCGCACATTAAATCTAAAAGTAAAATCCATTTGTATTTCATGAAGTAAGGTCGGATTCTCTTAATCAGCTGCCAATTCGTCAAACGTTTTGATGATATATCTTGCTTCATTTCACTCGTTCCTTTCTTATGACGTAAAATAAGACTGGGAAGTCCCAGCCTTATGGTTTATTTTATATTTTTTTGGTAATGACCATTAATCCATCCCCTAGTGGTAATACACTCACCTTTAAATCCGGATGATTTAGTACATCTTGAAACAATCGATTTAACTTTCGATGAATATTCCGAACTCGACGTGGAATGGTTTCAATCGGATCAAAAATTGTTCCTCCTTGAAAGACGTCATCAATCAAAATGACTCCGTTAACGGCTAACAAGTTTAATGCTAGTGGCAAAAATTCAATATATTTAGCTTTTGCACTATCTAGAAAGATGACATCAAACGGACCAAATTCTTTTAATTCTTCTTTATTCAACCAGTCCATTGCATCACCCTTCAATAAATGAATAGGATACGTAGTCTGATTCGTTTCGAAAGTTTTCTCAGCTTCATCCCACATGACAGGATTCCGTTCAATAGTCCAAACAGGCGCATATTGTGCCATTAAACTAGCAGAATAGCCAATTGCTGTGCCTACTTCTAATATCTTTTGAGGTTGTTTGATCGTCAAAAGTTGGTCTAAGTAAGCTGCTGTTTCGCGAGGAATAATCGGTACTCGTCGTTCATTTGCACTATGCTCTAATTGGGTTAAACGGTCTGAAAGGGATGGTAAATTGTCTCTTAAAAAATGAACAATTTTCTCCATTACAACGGGTCGATCCATCATTTCATTTAACTTCATTGCAATATATCCCTTTCACTTCTTACATTTATTCTTGTTCTAAGTCAGTTATTTGTTTCTCTTCAACTAATTTCTTTTCGTAAACTTCAATTTTTTTGATTCGGCCATTTTCAATTTCAATTGGTTTTAGAATATGTGCACCAATTTGAACTTCGACTGATTGATCCGTTTCATCTTCATCTGGGAAAAATCCGAGTTCTTCTAAAACGTAACCTGCCATTGTATCCACTTCATCACTTGAAATAAACTCATTAAAAATTTGTCCAAAGTCTTCAATTGGTAACTTACCATCAATAATATAATGACCTTCACCAATCTTTTTAAATTCTTCTGACTGTTCATCGTATTCGTCTTCGATTTCTCCAACAATTTCTTCAAGTAAATCTTCCAACGTAACAATCCCTTCAACTCCACCGTATTCATCACGAAGTACGGCCATATGTTGATGTTCTTTTCTGAATTCAATGAGTAAATCGTCAATATAAATCATCGCTGGTACAAACAGTGCTTTATTCATGATTTCTTCTAAATCAATCGCAGCAAAACCTTGTTCACGCGAGGCTTTTAACACATCTTTTGTATGGATAATTCCAATCACGTTATCTTTATCTTCACGATAAACTGGTAACCGTGAAAATGGACACGATAGAATAATTTCTAAATTCTCTTCAATCGAATCTTCCACGTCTAACATCGTTGTATCTGTTCGTGGCACCATCACTTCTCGCGCTAACTTCGTATCTAAAGATAAAACGCCTTGCATCATCGTGAATTCATCCAAATCAATAGCACCGTCATTTCGACTATTAGCTAGCAATAGTTTCATTTCGCTACGTGTTAGCTTCTCTTCTTTGTTTTTGAATTCGATTGGTGTAAGGTGTTTTAAAATACTTGTTGAAGCAGACAACATCCATATAAACGGTCGAAAGACCATTTGAATGACGATAATAATACCGGCTGTCCGTCTAGCGATTGTTTCAGGTAATTGCAATGCTAACTGTTTGGGATATAATTCCCCAAATACTAAAGTGAAATACGACAAAACGAGCGTAACAATAACAAGCGCTATGGAATTGGCTGCAGGTATTCCATTGAATAATGGCTCAAGCCGTTTCACAAAGCTAGTTGCAGCAGACGCACTTGAGAAAAATCCAGCGAGTGTAATGGCAACTTGAATGGTTGCTAAAAAGTTATCTGGTTCTTCTAATAAGCGTACGACCCGCTTAGCTTGTTTGTCACCCTCATTTGCACTACGTTGCATCTTGCCTTGATTAATTGACACAAATGCAATTTCACTTGCCGCAAAAAAAGCATTGACTAATGTTAATATAAAAATCGTTAATAATTGGACGCCCAGGGGCCCGGCCCCAGAATCATTGCCCATAAATTCTTCTCTCCTTTTAATTTGTTCGACATATCCTTTGTACTTAATGTGCACAAGGTAACACCCCTATGATGAACTAATTTAAGGAAAAAAGCAAGTCATTCAGTTAATAATCTTTCATTAATTGGCTACTTTTTTATTTAAGAATTGTTTTGCTTAAAACATTGAGATGCTCATCTAATTCGTAGACAATCGGTTCACCTGTCGGAATTTCTAGTGACGTAATCTCATCATCACTAATTTGTTCTAAATATTTACACATTGCACGCAATGAATTACCATGAGCAGCTACTAATACATTTTGCCCTTTCATAATTGCTGGTACAATTTGATCATTAAAATAAGGCATCACACGATTTAATGTTATTTCTAAATTTTCGGTTGTTGGCACATTGTCTGGATTCAAAAAGCGGTAGCGTCGATCCATTTTAAATTTTTGCGCCATTTCCGCTGTCATTTCTGGTGGTGACACATTGTATGAACGTCTCCAAATGTGAACTTGCTCGTCTCCATATTTAGCAGCAGTTTCTGCTTTATTCAATCCTTGTAAAGCACCATAATGACGTTCATTCAAGCGCCAACTTTTCGTTACAGGGACAAATAGTTGGTCTGATGATTCAAGCACGTAAAATAAAGTTTTTATCGCACGTTTTAAGACAGATGTATATGCTATATCTACTTCAATTCCTGCTTTTTTTAATTTATCACCTGCAGCACGTGCTTCTGCTAACCCTTGTTCACTTAAATCAACATCTTCCCACCCAGTAAATAAATTAGCTTGGTTCCATTCACTTTGACCGTGACGAATTAGTACTAACTTCATTTTATTTCCTCCTCATTTATAAAATTTAAACAAATAAAAAAATTAAGTGCACTTAATAAATAAAATTATACGCCTAAATTCGTATATATTCAACACTCCCCTTGCTAAACTCCTATTTATTTTTTTATTACTTGTTTTTAATAGATTTTTTTAATTTTTAATGGTATTATCATTTTATGCAACAAACTATAAACTTCACATTTTTAAAATAATAGATATATATATTAAATTTTTTGAGTAAAAACTAAAAAAGGAGTGAGACGATGATTATTCGCTCATTAGCAATTCCAAAAGCTAGTTTGACAATCGTCAAAGAAAGTTCCACTTTAGAAGAAGCTTTAGCTACTCTTGAAGAATCTGGATTTCGATGCGTCCCCATTCTAGACGAAAGTGAATCAATCTTTCGCGGGAATATTTACAAAATGCATATCTATCGTCACAAAGCAAACGGTGGCGACATGTCACTACCTGTTACCCATCTATTAAAAAATGCAACAAAATACATTAGTGTATCTAGTTCATTTTTTAAAGTATTCTTCACTATTAAAGAATTACCTTATATTGCTGTTCTCACTGAAGATAGTAAATTTTACGGTATTTTAACGCACAGTGCGATGTTAAACATGTTACAAAGTTCATGGGGAGTTAATTCAGCAAGCTTTGCTATTGCTGTTATCTCAGCCGGTGACAAAGGTGACTTAGTTAATATGGCTCGTACGATTAACCGTCATTCAACTATCGCAAGTTGTATTACTTTAGATTCATTAGGCGAACGAACTTTAAATCGTATGGTATTCACTTTACCACGCAATGTATCTGAAGAAACTTTAGAAAAAATCATTAACGATTTAGAACGTCGTCACTATACTGTGGCTGAAATTGAAGATTTACGTTAATCTTTTATTTTAAAATTTTAAGAAGATAGTATTTCTTAAAATTTTAAGCTTATGATGTCCCCTCAAAAGTTAGAACAACCCACTAACTTCTGAGGGGTATTTGCTTTTTATATAAGATAGAGTGTTGCTTCTATCATTTTTCGTTTCATTTACCACATATATTATATCTTTATTTGTGAAGTTTGTATCAAAGTTAAAAATTTTAAAACATCAACAATTAATTTTTAATTTTATTTTATTAAGTAAAAGGAGCTGTTTGTATATGATATTCAATTTGTCAAAAAAATTTGTGGCATTTTTTCTCACAATTTTATGTCTCTCAATTCCAGTTATAAATTCTGTACATGCGGATAGTTTTTCGCATCCACCGATTCATCAAAAAGACTTTCAAGAACCAGAAGGAACCCATTTAATTATTAATTTAACAGGAATCGATTCAGCAGGAAATGATTTAGTTTATCCTAACTTTTTAGAAATCCCTTTACAAGTCGGTCAACAACTAACAAAAAGACAACTAATCCAATTTACTCAAACGATGATTGATCACACTGAACCTAATCGTTACAAAGTCATCGATTTCGCAGAAGATACTCAAATCACTTTTTCTCTAACTAATCATAAATTATCCTATCCTATCTCTGAAACAGGTTTTCAAGTTCCAGATTTAACGAAATTGTCGAATAATCCGGCGTTGTTATTAAAAGGAAAAGTTATTCTGCAAACTCTTAATTCAATAGATGATTATGATGAAGAAGATGATTTTTTACTTGATATTACTCCTGTATCTTTGCCAGCTAATCATCATAGTATCCAATCTGTCGAATATGAACATAACGTAATATATACAAAACGAGAAGGCGACCATTTAATTAATACGGGTCTGTCACAAACTACATCGACAGGCACTAAACGAACAGGAGAATCATTTACTTCAGAAGAATTATTTGATATCACAAATCGCCATTTTTCAAAAACTAAAGAATACGCGGAAGGTTATCGTTTAGTCAAGCGGCTAAGTACTCAAGTCACTGAAGATTTTATGAAAACGCGTTTAATTTATGATACAGATAAAGATACTATGTTCAATTACACAATAAGCTCTAATCGCCCACCGGCTGAAACTCATACGGACAGTATTGATGAAATCTATTTTATTTCTAAAAATACGGATGATTATACACCAATCACTCATCATTTAACGATTGAATTAGTCGATACTAAAGGAAAACTGTTGAAAACATACAATCGAATACTACTCTCTTCACCACAAGAAAAAGATGTTCATAGTTTTTTGAATATGAATCAACTCAAAAAATTTGTGAGTAAAGATGGTAGTACTTATTTATTTCGAGGACCCATTCAAACCATTAATTCGACTACTTTTCAAGTGACATACGATGAAATAGAAAGTTATTCAACGTCTTCTATGATAAATCGACCAAATACATTTCATAAACCATTCAATCCATCCACATCAATTATTAAACCGATTAATTCAATAATGAAACCAGTTAACTCTAATACTATATATCGTCCAATTATAAATCAGTTGACTTATCGTCCATTGGTGCATTTTAACTATCATTACTTCATCTGGTCCTTTAGTCGATTCTAAATTATATTAATTTGTCTATTTATTTAAGCAAAAAGAGAATGCCTCGTGCACATCAAGCACATGAGACATTCTCTTTTTTATTAGAATAATACTTTTTTGTTCATACAATCTAAAACGTTTTAATTTTTAGATTACTTCTCTATTCGTATATTTATACAAATAGCCACACATTATTAAAAGAATTACGCCACTTAATAAGTAATAAAATTCTCCCGCACTACCTGTTTTAGGAAATTCTCCGCGTCTATTGGTAACAATAATGTCATTTTTAATAAATTGTTTACCATTTGAAATGATTTTGCCACCCTTTACTTCAATACGTGCTACATAAGGATTAGAAGGTAAGCGATAACCTGCCGGAGCTTGAACTTCTTTAATGTGGTATACTCCATCTTCTTTGAAGTATGTTTTAAAGTATCCATTTTTTGTTTCCCATTTGGAAATCTTTTCTTTTCCATTTTCAAAAGTCCATGATTTTTTATCTCCACTCTTGTCTTCTTTCTCAATTTCAAAAAAGGCATGATCTAACAATTTTCTTGTTGTTTCATCTTTTTTTATTAAAGTGATTTCAACGCCGATTGATTTATTAGTAATTTCCTCATTAAACCCATTTTCAAAATTAACTTGTCCTTTTTCATCAATTTTAAATCTAGAGACCTCTTCTTTTGGCATTTCATATCCATCTAACGGTTTCAATTCCCACAACTGATACTGTTCACCTGGCTCTAAATAATTCAATACAATTTCTCCATTGCTATTTGAAACAATTTGATTTTCAACAACTTCTTCATATAATTTTTTATCTTTTACATATTTTCTTAATTGGAAAATAACACCTGGCAATGCATGTCCTTCTGTGTCTTGTTTCTTTAATTTTACATTGATTCGTTCATTTGGAATCGTTAAATTGATTCGATTCCCTACTACTTTAGCTGTTTGACTATTTTTAGTAAAGTTTATTTCAGTACTTCCATTTAAAGATTTTAAATTAAATTCAATTGGGGCAATTTTTAAATGTCCTTTTGGCGCTTTAGTTTCAGTTAATACATAATTTCCTGGTTCTAACCCTTCAAAATTAAATTGATTTACATTATCATTTCCCCCAATAGTTACATTATATTTTTTATCTACTGATTCCAATTTAAAAACTGCACCTGCTAAGGATGTTTTTGATTCCTTATCAATTTTTTTAATATGAATTGATAGCTTTTTATGGTTTACCACATGGAATGGATTTTCATTAGAGTAATCCTTACCGTTAATTGTGTATGTTCCATCTTCCTTTAAAATTAATTGATATATTGTTTTTGATAATTCAAATCCATTTGGCGCTTCAATTTCTTTTAATGTATAGTTCCCTGGTGCTAATTTTTTAAACTCAATAAGTCCGCGATCTTTTGACGATTCACGTTGTATTAAAGCATTCTTTGTATTGTATATGCCAAATGTTGCTGGATTATCTTTTTCAATTGGCTGATCAAACTGATCTGTTTTTAGAATAATTATATCTTTTAATTTTTTAAAATCAGCTCCACCGCGCGCTATTGTTGGCTTGTATCGATAATAAATTATTGGTCTTCCTAAAGAGAAAATACTATTTTCCAATTTTGCACTGTTATAATAATATCCATCTTGATCTGGTTTTAATTTTCTAGTTTTAATTCTTGCTACCATTGTTTTAGTACTTAAATTTGTTGTTTTAAAAGTTATTCTATAATTATATTTTACATTACTTTTTCCAGTTTCATTAACTTGTTTACCTTCAATTAAAACTGAGTCAAGTCCATAATCTTGTGTAAAAGTTTCTAGTACAATGTTCTATACTCTCTTACTGGTTAAACTTGATATACTTTCTTTTAGAACTGATCCATTCGTCATGCGTGTCCATCAGGACAGCACCAATTAAACGATTGGCTGACACACGATTGGGGAAAATACGAATAATCTTTTCTCTTCGGCGTACTTCTTGGTTCAATCGTTCAAGAAGATTAGTACTTTTTAAACGATTGTGACTCTTATCCATTACTGTGTATTGGAAGGCATCTTCGAAGCCATTATCTAAAGTCTCACAGGCT
>NZ_JAGN01000034.1 GCF_000526675.1 Atopobacter phocae ATCC BAA-285 | reverse complement strand
CAGAATAATTGTTATTGGTACCTTTTGATATTAAGGCCGAAGGCCCATGTAATCTATACTTATTAAGATACTTTCGAAAGTTTTTATCATTTAATTTTAAGCCATAATTTTCCTGTAATTCTACATAGGGTATTCCACTGATTAAATAGAGATCAATAAAATACATTAACTCATTAGCCGAATGACGTTTATTTTTACGCATGAAAAACTCCCCCTAAAATAGTTTTACTTTTTCAAGTGTCTACTTTAGGGGGAGCATATCATTTTAACATTGATTTAGTTTTTATAATCAAATATCAACTATTCTCTAAAAAGGTATGAACGACTAAATAGAGAGCATCTTTTTTTACATCAAAAGTATAAAGTGTTTTTTAAAATGTTAAAATATAACAGATTTTATAGGCTGTTATACCTACAGAAAAAGTTATGCATTATAAAGAATGAAGGTATATATAATATTTCTGAAAAAGAAAGAAAAATTGTTATATTATTTTTGCGAAATGAGGAGTTATCACGTTACAATCAAATAACATTACGAAGACATATGGACATGCAGTACCGATTTTGAATGAGTTAAATGTAGACATTTCAGAATAATAAAAATTAGTTAAATTGAAAAAATGGTAGAGGGAAAAGTAAGTTGCTAAAAATAATCAATGGTTTA
Source organism: Atopobacter phocae ATCC BAA-285 (assembly GCF_000526675.1). Lineage (GTDB taxonomy): Bacteria > Bacillota > Bacilli > Lactobacillales > Aerococcaceae > Atopobacter > Atopobacter phocae. The sequence goes on along the minus strand of NZ_JAGN01000034.1, from coordinate 19,437 downwards.
GAACAGCCAGATCAAGGTCAAATTATTTTTAATCAACGAGAAATTTATTCATTACATGCAAAAGAGCAATTAAACGTACGGAAAAAGATGGCTTATATTTTTCAACAATTTAACTTAAATGATAATAAATCTGTTTGTTATCATTTAAGTTTAGTATATAAGTTATCCAATCAACGAGTTGAACTACAAAAAATTGATGAGATTCTCGCATTTATGAAGATGAAATTAGTTCAGCACTCGATAATGCCATTGAAAAAGAAATTTTTGCATTATTAATGAAATTGGCAGATGAAAAAAATATTACTTTAATTATCGTGTCACACAACTTATCCATATTAAAGAATTATTGTACACGTATTTTATTTTTAGAGGATGGTCGAATTCGTGATGAATTTATTCCTAAAAAATCGGAATTGTCTAAAGAAGACGATTATTTCCGTTATGTAAAGGAGTTTATGTCACAAGATTGAATCATTTTTGAATAAGTAATCGATATTTAGATTGCTTTTATTGAAACGATTTACATGATGCTACCACACATAAATGGCATAGATTGATAATCTATTTGAATACAGCAAAGAACTAAAAGTGACTTATGAGGTGGTTTATCAGTTAAGAGAATCGCTTAAAAATCTTCGATTCGATTGATTTGAACATGGAGTCAATTATGGTCTAACATTGCCTCTCCCAAAATCATTCAAGACCGTTTTAGGAAGCTTTAAAAACGATAGTATTTATAATTAAAATATCTTTACTGATCCACAATTGACTAATGGGCCGAATGAAGGATGAAATTACAAAATCAAGGTGCTTAATCGAACTGCTTATGGGTACCGTAAATTATTCAAACTTTAAAAATAGAATGTTATTGATGATGTATTTTTATCAATCAAATCACTCATCCAAAAGCGTGGTGCTTAATACTGACCTTATAAATAATCGATTCAAGCACTTGTTCGGATATTATATATTTGAATCTGTAAAAAAAAGGCGAAGTAACCGCATGGTTACCTCACCTCGTCATCAATCTTATTTAACAAAGAACCTTAATTCTTAAGTAATGTACTATACATATTATTCAGCTGGTGCTTCGAATTCACCGGTTTTTCCTATTTCTGCGTAATCATCTAATAATACTTCAACATAATGTTTAAATGAATCTGTAGAATGTGTAGCACCTGATACAACGTCAATGCCGCTCACTTTTTGACTCTTAATCAATGCATCAACTAATTCTTTGTTGTATTTTTCAGGAGATGTTTTTGTTTCTTTTTCCATTGCTTTTTTGTATTCAGCATCTTCAGATTTTAATTTGCCTTCTTTATTAACTGCATCAAAAGTTACAGCTGCAATCTTGTGATCAGTAATTGTTAATTCAACAAATTCTTTCCAACCTTTATCGCTGAATTCAGAAGCAACTAATTTATAAGTGCCATCTTGGTATAAAGGAACGATTGCTTCTTCAGTTTTTCCATCTTTTGCATTAGCTGTTGCTGCTTTTGCTAATGTTTCAAAGTTGCGTGTAGAGTGAGTTGCACCACTTACTACATCAATACGTTCTGCATCTTGAGTTGCAACTAATTCATCACTTAAACGAGTGAATGCCTCTTTTGGAGTGAATTTGTTAACAGCTGCAAAAGCTTCTTCGTATTTCTTGTTTTCAGAACGGATTTCGCCTGCATCGTTTGTGTAATCATAAACTGCTTCAGTAATTTTACCATCTTTAACAGTTAATTCAACGAACGCTTTCCAGTCACGTACATCTGTACGATCGAAAGTAGCACGGTATTTACCATCCTTATATTCGATATCTGAAGCTTCTTTTTCAGTCATTGCAGGTAATCCACCTTTTGACTCATTTGAAGTTTCAGCAGCATCTTTATCTTTGCTACCACCACAGGCTGCTAAGAATAAAACACTTAACACGGTTAAAACACTTAACCATACTTTTTTCATTTTTGTTTCCTCCCTTGTTATTTTGTGAGCGATTTATTCTAACAAGAATTTAAAAGTAAGTCAAATAGTATGATATCAGTGGAGTTTCCCAAAAAAAAGAAAGAAAATATTAGATAATTTTTTGTGAAAAGATACAATAAATTAGTAAATCAATATCTTTATGATCAATTATTTGCTTGATAATTGAAATTTGAATATAGATTAAAGATAAAGTGAAACAGTGTCAGCAGAAGTGAGAATTTAATAATTTGATAAAACTACTTTCATAGTTGACGACAATAAATGTAATAATCTGAAAGTTAATACAAATATATTATACTGATTGAAATTAATTTCAAATTTTTATATACTCTTTATGAAAGCGCTTGTAAAAAGTTAGGAGAGGAGGATTAGTGTATTTGTGATACGTTTTAGCAAGCGGCAATCGGCCAAATTCTGTTGATTGATATCACTGATTAAAGTGACATTAAATCACAAATAAAATATAAAGGAGTATGTCATATGAAATTCAAAAAAATATTACTATCCTTGCTTGCAGGTGCCTCAGCTGTTAGTTTAACGGCTTGTGGAAATAGTGACACAAGTAAAAAAGAAAATGCAGCGAATTCTGATCAAACAGTAATTACTTGGTGGGCATTTCCAACGTTCACACAAGAAAATGCTAATGACGGAGTGGGGACCTATGAACAAAAGATTATTTCAGCTTTTGAAGAAAAACATCCGGATATTAAAATAAATCTTGAAACGATTGACTTTACTTCCGGACCAGAAAAAATTACAACAGCCATTGAAGCGGGAACAGCACCTGATGTTCTTTTCGATGCACCAGGACGTATTATTGATTATGGAAAAAATGGTAAGCTAGTGGATTTAAATGATTTATTCACTGAAGAATTTATTAAAGATGTGGATAATGATCAAATTATTCAAGCTTCAAAAGCAGGGGATACAGCTTATATGTATCCAATTAGTTCAGCGCCATTTTATATGGCATTAAATCGTAAGATGTTAAAAGATGCAGGTGTTTTAGATTTAGTGAAAGAAGGCTGGACGACTGATGACTTTGAGAAAGTTTTGAAAGCGCTTAAGGATAAAGGGTACAATCCAGGCTCATTCTTTGCGAATGGTCAAGGTGGAGATCAAGGACCACGTGCCTTTTTTGCTAATTTATATAGTAGTTCAATTACTAATCCAGAAGTAACTGAATATACAACAAATGACAAAAACTCTATTAAATCAATGGATAAAATTAAAAAATGGATTGAGGACGGTCTTTTAATGAATGGATCTCAGTATGATGGATCAGCTGATATTCAAAATTTTGCGAATGGACAAACAGCCTTTACAATTTTATGGGCACCTGCTCAACCAAATACGCAAGCGCAATTGTTAGAATCAAGTGGAGTTGATTACTTAGAAGTGCCATATCCTTCAGATGACGGTGTCCCAGCACTAGAATATTTAGTGAACGGCTTTGCAGTATTCAATAATAAAGACGATAAGAAAGCAGAAGCAGCCAAAGAATTCATTAAATTTATTGCTGATGATGAAGAATGGGGTCCAAAAAATGTTATAAGAACAGGAGCATTTCCAGTAAGACATTCATTCGGTAAATTATACGATGATGAACGTATGGAAATGATTTCTGAGTGGACTAAATATTATTCACCTTACTACAACACGATTGATGGATTTGCTGAAATGAGAACATTATGGTTCCCAATGGTACAAGCTATTTCAAACGGTGATGAATCACCAAAAGATGCTTTAGAAAACTTTACAACGAAAGCGAACCAAACTATTAATAAGAAATAATCGAATATGACTCCTTTTCAATTTTATACACTGATGTTATGGAAAGGAGTCATTATTATTATGTAGACATTGAAAGAGGTGAATAGAGTGCAAATCAATAAATTAAAAATGCGTGAAACGCTAATTGCCTTTGCTTTTTTAGCACCAGTTCTAATATTTTTTAGTATATTCGTTTTAGTTCCAATGATCATGGGATTTGTAACAAGCTTTTTCAACTATACAATGAATGAATTTACATTTATTGGATTAGCCAACTATCAAAGAATGTTTAATGATCCAATTTTTATAAAGTCATTAATTAATACAGTATTAATCGTTGCAGGTTCTGTGCCGATTGTTGTGCTATTTTCGTTGTTTGTAGCCTCTCAAACTTATGATAAAAATGTTATTACACGAACTTTTTATCGGAGTGTCTTCTTCTTACCAGTTGTTACAGGTAGTGTGGCTGTGACTGTTGTTTGGAAATGGATCTATGATCCAATGTCGGGGATTTTAAATTATATTTTAAAATCAGGTCATTTGATTAACCAAAATATTAGTTGGTTAGGGGATAAAAATTGGGCGCTACTAGCCATTATGGTCATTTTATTAACGACGTCTGTAGGACAGCCTATTATATTATATATTGCAGCAATGGGTAATATTGATCATTCATTAGTTGAAGCAGCTCAAGTCGATGGTGCGAATGACTTACAAATTTTTCGGAAAATAAAATGGCCAAGTCTTTTACCGACAACCTTATATATCGTAATTATTACAACGATTAATTCATTCCAAATTTTTGCGCTCATTCAATTACTGACATCTGGTGGACCAAATTATGCGACAAGTACGATTATGTATTATCTTTACGAAAAAGCTTTTAAATTGTCAGAATATGGATATGCGAACACAATGGGTGTATTTTTAGCCGTTATGATTGGAATAATCAGTTTTGCACAATTTAAAATTTTAGGAAACGATGTTGAATATTAAGGAGAGGTCATAATGAAGAAAAAACTTTCAGTATTTAATATTTTAACGTCAATTGTATTAGGGTTACTAACCATATTTTTTATTTTTCCGTTCTATTGGATTATGACAGGTGCATTTAAATCACAACCAGATACAATTGTCATTCCACCACAATGGTGGCCTACAGCTCCTACGTTAGAGAATTTCGAACGATTAATTGTTCAAAATCCGGCCTTAAAGTGGTTGTGGAATAGTATATTTATATCAACTGCAACCATGCTATTAGTATGCTTGACATCAGCATTAGCAGGTTATGTTTTAGCTAAAAAACGATTTTACGGGCAAAAATTACTATTCACAATTTTTATTGCAGCAATGGCTCTGCCTAAGCAAGTTGTTTTAGTCCCATTAGTACGAATTGTCAATTTTATGGGAATACATGATACATTAGCTGCAGTTATATTACCGCTTGTGGGATGGCCATTTGGTGTGTTCTTAATGAAACAGTTTAGTGAAAATGTACCTACTGAACTGCTAGAATCAGCTAAAATTGACGGATCAGGCGAAATTCGAACATTTGTAAGTATTGTTTTTCCAATAGTTAAACCGGGATTTGCTGCTTTAGCTATTTTTACATTCATTAATACATGGAATGATTACTTTATGCAATTAGTCATGTTATCATCTCGTGAAAACTTAACGGTTTCACTTGGGGTCGCAACAATGCAAGCAGAAATGGCAACAAATTACGGGTTAATTATGGCAGGAGCTGCATTAGCCGCTGTGCCGATTGTTACAGTATTTTTACTTTTCCAAAAATCATTCACTCAAGGAATTACAATGGGGGCTGTGAAAGGGTAAAAATTATGAGGTTATATATCCTTTAAATAATATTGAATAAAAATGGACATTAATTTAAAATATGAGCGAGATTTTTCGTTTCCAAGTATATCATCATGCGTTAAATAATAATGATAGCAACATGAAGGGGTTAAACAATAATGAAAAAGTATGAACAAATAAAACAAGCCATATTTAGTTTAGATAACCCCATAATGGAAATGAGTAACTTCATCTTAAATTTAGCACTCATTAATTTATTATTTGTGTTAACCAGTTTGCCAGTTATTACGATTGGTATATCTAAAACGATTTTCTATCGAATGCTTTTTAAATTAAACGAGCACTCCCATCTCCCCATTATTTCAACTTATTTTGAAGAATGGAAAAAAGAATGGCGTCAAAGCATTTGGTTGGGGTTAGTTGAGTTCATTTTATATAGTTTCATTTTATTCGATTTATATTTAATATCTAATCAACACTCACCATGGATTGCTGGGCTTAAAGTGTTAGGTTATGCGAGTTTATTTTTAATCAGTTCGATTTTTTTATATGTGTATCCCATAAATGCCAAATATGTAATGACTAATCAAAAGATTTTAAAAAAGAGTTTGCTTATGACATGTTTGCATGGACAATGGACCATTGTATCAATGCTAACACTTATTATCATTGTATTTATTATGCAAATTAATTTTTTAATTTTTTACCTTATATTATCACTATTGTGTATCATTGGCTGTTCAATGTTAGGGTATATTCATATAATAATCTTAAATCAGATTTTTAAAAACTATCAATAGATACGAATTAGTAAAAGGAAGGAAGAACTTTCCTTTTACTAATTTATATATGAGTCGCGAAATAAAAAGGATGAGATCATCATGATCTCATCCTTTTTCAATTGTTATAAGTAGTCAGTAAATGTTATAGACCGTTTATCGTTTCGCCATTGTAACGAACGTGAATTTATCCGGTCGATAACAAATAGTACCTTGCTGGAATAATTGACCGTTAGATAAATACGTTAGACTAGTGACAACCGTTACCATATTATATGGGCCTAAATCCATATATATTTTTTCTTCATCCGTGGCAAAACGAAAAGATATTTCACGCCGTGAATGATTAATCTTTAAGCCGAGATCATTTTCGAGATATGCATAAATAGATTGCGAAGCAATATCTTTTGATAAATGTGGGATGATTTGTCGATCAAAATAGGATACTTCATATTCAATTCGTTGGCCATCAATTTTACGAGTACGAGCCACTCGATAAAAATCAGCATGTTCATCAACCTCGAATAGTTGCATTAGAGTAGGATCGCTTTGAACGATATAGAAATCAACTAATTCGGTATGAATTTGGTAGGAGCCCATTCGATTCAATTCATCTGATGTACGCAACTCTGAAAGAAAATTGTTTTTCATTCGACCGTGCTCCATAACGATTGAATTTCTTCCTTGAGTTTTATGTATATAGCCGTCAGTTTCTAGTAAAGCCAGTGCACGTCGAATAGTATCTTTTGAATATCCAAAAGACTGCATTAAGTCATTTTCGCTGGGCAATTCTTGATTGGCTAATAATTGTCCTTGGTCAATTTGCTGTTTAATAGTTTCATAGACTTTTTTATATTTGCTCATTGGATTCGCCTTCTTTATATCTAATGTCTCTAATAGTTTACCACAAATAAAGAATAAAACGCTAACAACATTTACGTAAAAGTGATTGACATGAACTTACTATTACGGTAAAGTGATAAGTGTAAACGGTATCAAATATAATTTTTTTGAAAGGGAAGGAGGGCCAATGAAGTTATTAACGTTAAATGTTCACGCTTGGATGGAAGAGAATCAGCTAAGTAAAATGGGCAAAATAGCAGAAACGATTGCGCTCAAGCAATATGATGTTATTGCACTGCAAGAAGTGAATCAATCCATTGATAGTCCAATCATTCAAAATGACTTAAAAAAAGATAATTTTGGATTGTTATTACAAGAAAAAATAAATGCATTATCGCCATCAAAGTATGATTATGTATGGTCTAATTCGCATATTGGATATTCAGTATATGATGAAGGAATTGCTATATTAACTAAATTACCAGTAAAAGATATTGATTCATTTTATTGTAGTACTAGTCAAGATGTTCATTCGATTCATTCTCGAAAGATTGTAGGAGTTACAGTATCCTATAATGATGAATTAATTGATATTTATTCTTGTCACATTAATCTGCCAGATACTCCTGGAGAACATCAAATTGATAATATTGAACACATTCTATATCGAAATGAGAATAGGCACTTAAAGATTTTGATGGGTGATTTTAATGTCGATGCATTTTCTAATCCAGTCGCGTACGAAGCAATTAAAGAAATTGGATTATGGGACTCTTACGAATTAGCTATCCTTCAAGATGAAGGGATTACTGTACCAGCAAACATTGACGGATGGCAAGATCATCTAAACGGCAAACGATTGGATTATATTTTCCTTAGCCAACGTCGTTCAGTACAGTCAAGTCGGGTGATCTTTAATGGAGTGAATGAATCAGTAGTATCAGATCACTACGGTGTGGAAATAGAGTTATTGTAATTATTGTGTTGTAAAGAGAGGAGAAACCAAATGAAAAAGTTATTTCAATTTGAATTTTGGCAACAGTTTGGCAAAAGTTTGATGGTCGTTATTGCAGTAATGCCAGCAGCTGGATTGATGGTGAGTATTGGTAACTCAATTCCATTAATTAATGCAGATTCAATGATGTTAGCTACGATAGGAAATGTGATTGCACAAATTGGTTGGGGAATTATTGGGAATTTACATTTACTATTTGCGTTAGCCATTGGGGGAAGTTGGGCAAAAGAACGTGCAGGTGGGGCTTTTGCAGCAGGTTTAGCATTTATATTAATTAATTTAATAACTGGTCACTTTTATAGCATTAATACAGCGATGTTAGCTGATAGTACAGCAGTGGTAACAACTGTATTTGGTACAGAAATTCCTGTGGCTAACTACTTTATCAACGTTTTAGGACAACCTGCACTGAATATGGGGGTATTTGTCGGTATTATTTCGGGATTTGTTGGGGCGACTGCTTACAATAAATATTATAATTTCCGTAAACTACCTGATGCATTAACGTTCTTTAACGGTAAACGATTTGTGCCATTTGTTGTTATTTTACGTTCAGTAATCGTTGCAATTATTTTAGCTATCTTCTGGCCAATTGTTCAGTCAGGTATCAATAGTTTCGGTATGTGGATTGCGAACTCTCAAGATTCAGCACCATTTTTAGCACCGTTCTTATATGGAACATTGGAACGTTTATTATTACCGTTTGGATTGCATCATATGTTGACAATTCCTATGAACTATACGCCATTAGGTGGAACGTATGAAATTTTAACAGGTGCGCGCCAAGGGACAGAAGTATTTGGTCAAGATCCATTATGGTTAGCGTGGATTACTGACTTAATTAATTTAAAGGGTGCAGGTGATACAGCACAGTATCAACAATTATTAGCACAATTTACACCAGCTCGTTTTAAAGTTGGACAAATGATTGGCTCCAGTGGGATTTTAATGGGATTATCTCTAGCAATGTATCGTCATGTGGATCCAGATAAAAAACAACAATATAAATCAATGTTTGTTTCGGCAGCACTAGCGGTCTTTTTAACAGGTGTTACTGAACCGATTGAATTTATGTTTATGTTTGTTGCTTTACCACTGTATTTAGTTTATGCCTTAGTACAAGGTGCAGCTTTCGCTATGTCTGATTTAGTTCATTTACGCGTTCATTCATTTGGTAATATTGAATTTCTAACTCGTGCACCAATGACAATTAAAGCGGGAATTGGTATGGATATTGTAAACTTTATTTGGGTCACTGCCTTATTTGCTGTAATTATGTACTTCATTGCAACATTCATGATTGAAAAATTAAATCTTGGTACGCCAGGACGTAATGGTAATTATGAAGCAGGAATGAGTGACGCTCATCAAACGCCTGAAGCGACTACAGAAACAGGTAATGTATCTAATCAAGTAACGACAATTATTCAATTACTAGGTGGATCCGATAATATTCAAAATGTTGATGCATGTATGACTCGCCTACGTGTGTCGGTTGACGATCCAACAAAAGTTGGGACAGAAGATGAATGGAAACAAGCTGGAGCAATGGGCTTGTTAGTTAAAGATTCTGGTATTCAAGCCATTTATGGGCCAAAAGCTGATGTCTTAAAATCGGATATTCAGGATGCATTAGATGCGGGTTATCACGTTCCAGCAAAAAAGAAATCTGTTCAAGCAGTAAAAGCTGTAAAAACTGAATCACATCCAACATATAAAGGGATTAAAGAGTCAGTTTATACGGTGGCAGATGGCCGAGTTCTTCCCATTACAGAAGTGAATGATCCCGTATTTTCTGGCAAAATGATGGGTGATGGTTATGCTATTGAACCTGTTAATGGTAAAGTGTATGCGCCTGTTAGAGGTATCGTTCAAACGGTTTTTCCAACGAAGCATGCAATCAGTATCATTAGTGAAAATGGTTTAGAAGTGTTAGTTCATTTGGGATTGGATACGGTGGAGTTAAAGGGTGTACCTTTTGATGTTCAAGTAACAGAAGGTCAATTAGTGCAAGTGGGAGATTTACTGGTAACGATGAATTTATCAGCGCTTGAACAAGCAAATAAAGATCGTACGATTATAGTTGTTTATACTAATATGGATCATATCAAGGAGATTACACCACAAACTAATACCACTCAAAAAGCTAATACTGTAATTAGTGAAGTTGAATTATAAAAATTTTTCCGTTCGAATGATTGAATATTCGGACGGTTTTTTTAATATTTTTCTAATGCAATCGTCTTGTTCAAATAATCAAATCGTGGTACATTGATACGGAACCAGATTTTAGAGGAGAGTTGGAAGGAGATATGCAAGCAGTGATTGTATTAGCTGGAATGATTGGTGCCGGTAAGAGCACCTATACAGAAATGATTGCACGAGAACTAAATAGTGAGCCGTTTTATGAGAGTGTTGATGATAATCGTATTTTAGAAATGTTTTATGATGACCCAAAACGTTGGGCGTTTGCTTTGCAAATACATTTCTTAAACACACGGTTTAGAAGCATAAAAGATGCATTGACTCATCAACATAATGTTTTAGACCGCTCGATTTATGAAGATGCGTTATTTACTCAAATTAATTATGAAACAGGTAATATGAGTGAAGCTGAAATGGATACTTATTTGACGCTATTAGATAATATGATGGAAGAATTAGATGGTATGCCTAAAAAAGCTCCAGATTTATTAATTTATTTAAGAGGTCCTTTAGATATTCATTTAGAGCGTATTAAAAAGCGCGGACGTGATTATGAACAAGTAACAGAAGAAAATCCGGAATTATTAGAATACTACAAACATTTACACAGTCAATATGATAAATGGTTCCATTCTTATGATAAGAGTGATACATTAGTCATCCAAATTGATGAATATGATATTGAAAATGAAGCAGATAAAAAAGAAGTGATGCGTCAAATTCGAGAAAAATTAGCAGAAATTGGTATGGCTTCATAAATTGAAAGAAAAATCCCACGATGATAAATATCAACGTGGGATTTTATTTATTTATCGCTATGCCATTCGGAATAAAATTGATTAAGAAATTCTTCCATAAAGTGATGACGTGTTAGAGCGATTTCTTTTCCTTCTGGCGTATGCATAAGGGAATGAATGTGTAGCAATTTATCATGAAAGTGCTGAATGGCAGTTTGTTCATTAGATGAAGATGGTTCACCGGTATAAATAGGATGGTGAACAGAACCAGCGTAAGCAAATGTCCGAGCAATTCCAATGGCACCGATGGCATCTAATCGATCAGCATCTTGTACAATTTTATCTTCTAAAGATTGAGGTTGTACAGTATTTCCCCCTTGTTTAAAACTAACTGCATCAATAGTATACATGATACGTTTGATATCTGTGGCACCAACTTGGAGTTGTTCGAGTAATTTTACGACTTCGTTTCGTGCTTTATCAGTATTTTGAACTAATTTACGGTCATACCGATCGTGTAGCAAGGCAGCCGCTTCAATTTGAAAATGATTGACTTCAGGGTAATGAGACGCGATTAAACGTGCATTTTGCCAAACACGTTCAATATGAAACCAATCATGGCCAGTCGTGTCATTTTTAAAGAATTCTTGCATTTCTTTTTGAATTTTTTGAATTCTAAAATCGTTCATATTATTATGCTCCTTTCTTTGTTTACCTTAGTATGAACATCGATAAAATGCAATCTTAGACTAAATATTTTATGAAGATCATTTTATGAAAAAAGCATAATAAGGCAGCCAATCATCTAGCTTGGCTAACCTTGATTAAAAAATAGCTAATTAATAAAAAGGAGTGATGATTCCAACGGGACAACCGAACTTGATTACGGGAGGTAGCTTCATTGTTTATAGTGTCGAAACAAAAGAAATTATTTCGAATAAAGTCGTTAAAATTATGATACCAATGATATGGGGCTTGATAATAGAGGATTTAATGATCGTTGGATTGTAAAAGAAGATGTTATTAGGCATGGCCCAAGTGGAATTGGATTCGTGAACGATAGCGAAGTGAAATCTATATTCGTAAAGGAAAGACGAGTACGACAGGAACAGACTTTCAAGAGGTGTTAATTGAAAATGGTGGACAATCTGCTGATATTTAATATGTAATCAAGTGATAAAAAGACAGACCTTTAATAGGTTGTTTTTTTATGTTCAAATTACATTGTAAAAACATGCTATATATAATATGCTGTTTTAAAAGAGTGTTTGAAAGGAGTTTTTTTTAGTGAAGAACAAGTTTTTGAGATGGATTAAAATCATAAGTGTTTGTATGAGTGTATTTATCATGTCTGCTTGTCATTTAATAAGTTCACCGGAAGAAATTAAAGCCATTCCGATGAGTGAAAAATAAAAAGAAATAAAGAGTTGAAAATACAAATAGCTCAAGCGTATGGGATTGTTTTAGATGATATAGATGAGTATGACTTTGGTTTTCAAACAACAAACGAGGATTCCTCCTCTTACGATTATATGTTAGTTCAAATGTCAGATGATGAGTTTCCTCAACTGCTTGTTGCTAAAGAAGAAAAGACTAATAAACAGCAAATCAAAATTTTTACATTTAATCCACATACATTAAAAGTTAAAGAATGTTCTGAACAGCTCTCAATTGGACAACTTAATAAGAAAAAACAAGCAGATATTTTAATAGAAAAGAATCAAATCGGTTTAAATTATACCGTTTTGAATCATAATACAGCCAAAATTAAAGTGGAAAAAATTACGATTGAAAATAATAATTTGGTGAAAAAAGTAAGCCACAATGGGCAGCTGAATGAAATGAAAAATTCTAAAGAAAATGAGCCTATCTCATGGCAGTCTATTGATGATCGTACGATATTAAATGCGTTTGGACAAGAAGAAGATTATTATGAAGTTGCTAACGAGCACTCGAAGCAATCAGACAATGAAGTAGAACAGTCCGATGATTTACAAGAGAAGAAAGAAGACAAAAGTAATGATAAGAAACAACGCCTAGATGAATTAATCGAATCCGAAAAACAAAAAGGGGGGATAGTTGTTTCAGGGACCTTAAAATATTTAAATCATTTTGAAGTTTTGAAAATTCAAGGAGCACCTGATCCAAATAATGAGCCACTCCAACAACAAATGAATCATTTAATTTTGATTTTGGATGAACCAACTGAGGTTACTGCAAGGCGAGCAGGTGGACCAGGATTGGGAACACACGAAGCTCAATTAATTACACTTGGATTGGAAAATGTTCTGCCAGAGTATAATAATCAAAAGATTATTTTGGTTTTTTCACCAGAAGATGCAACTTGGCCAAGTGATACATCAGTTCCATTAGGAGAACCTCGAGTGTTAAAATTTAAAATTCTAAATGAATAGTAATAAGACATCCTACTATGATGAATGAGTAGGATGTTTTATTGAATCAAATCAATGAAATTTGTTTTGCTTAAAATAGATAGGATTTACAAGTGTAATAGACTATAATAAGGTTATTATATCAATGGATAATAAAAGTTTATGTGATGGTAAATTTTAATAACATTATGAAAAATGAGGGACTCATTATGAAGGAACAACGACATCCAATCAACATATTTCGTATTCTACCCTAGCGTCAAGAGCAGAATCAAAAGGTGAAACTTTAGTTAAAGGAAAAATATTAAATCTGTAAACTGATGCAATTAGCGTTTTAGAAGACGTTTTAAACGAAATTGGTGAATAGTCTCCTGATATTTAATATTTAATCAAGTGATGAAAAGACGGACTTTTAATGGGGTTGTTCTTTCATTAAAAAACTACTTTGAAAAACATGGTATATATAATGTTCTGTTTTAAAATAGATAGATGAGTGGGAAATGAGCTATTGAAGGTGTTTAAAATAATTAATGTCGCTATGAGTTTGTATTTATTGTTTATTTGTTATTTAATAGTTTCTTATGAAGAAGGACAAGCAATTCATATTGATGAACAAATAAAGTACTGAAAACAGAAATAGTTAAAGTGTATAGAAGAACTTTAGATATAATTAATATTTTGTTAAACAGCAAATATACCATCTGAATCTTATTATTACAGTTATGTCATATGATAATATAATAAATATCAAAGAGGTTTTGAGAAGACTATTTTCATGTCGTTATACGTTATTGAATAAAATAAGTAAAGGTAAAATAATTATAAAAAGATTATAATTGAAAAGAGAGGATTAAAATGGTTACGTTAAGTGACATTGCTAAAATGGCAAATGTTTCTAAGAGCACGGTTTCTCGCTATTTAAATAATGGATCAATAAGTGAAAAAACAAAAAAAAAATTAGATAAAATTGTACATGAAACTGGATATCAACCAAATGCTTTAGCACAAAGTTTAAAAGCAAGCCAATCAAATATGGTAGGTGTTATTATACCAAGGTACGATTCGACATCAACAAATCAAGTGTTGAAAGGTATTGACTCAATCTCTTATGAAAAAAATATTCAATTAATGATTACGAATACAAATTTAAATCTTAAGCGAACAAAAGAAAATATTTCATTATTGCAAAGACAAAAGGTTGGTGCAATTATATTATTTGCGACGGAAATTGATAAAGAGTTAGAAAAACAAATTAAATTATCAAATATACCTATTTTCATAATAGGTCAGCAAATAAATAATTGTCCATCATTTATTTATAAGGATTATGAAGCTGGAAAGATTATTGCGAAGCACGCAATTGAACAAGGACATAAGAAATTATTATTTGTTGGAGTCACTGAAAAAGATTATTCTGTAGGAGTTTTACGTAAAAAAGGATTTTATGAAGTGGCCGAAAAAAATAATGCAAGTATAGAATTCATTGAAACAGGATTTTCACGTTCATACAGTTATGAAAAGTCATTAGATTTTTTACCAAAAATAAAAGCAACATATATTGCAGCAGCTACTGATCATATTGCGATTGGTATTTCAAATGCGTGTGCAAAGCTAGGAATATCGATCCCTGAAGATGTTTCATTAAGTGGTTTTGGAGGTTATAGTATAATACAAAACGTATACCCACATATTACGACAGTGACTTATCCATTTTCTCAAATGGGAGAGATTGTGATGAAAAGAGTTATTCAAGTATTAGATAAAGGTACCGAAAATATTGATAAACTTACAGAATTACAGGTTAACTTAAATGTTCAAGGCTCTACTAAAAAAATCTAATGCTTAAAACAAGAAAGCACTTGCAAGTATTTCTATCTTGTTTTACAATTAAATGGAACCGGTTCCTTTTGGGTTTAAATTTTTTGTGAGGAGGAAAAATAATGAAAAACGAAAAAGTAGTAAAGGAATTACTTGAGGTAATTGGTGGAAAAGAAAATATTGCTAACTACGAGCATTGTGCGACACGGCTCCGTATTATTTTAAAGGATAATAGTGTTATTGATAAAGAGAAAGCTGAATCGCTCACTGATAGTAAAGGGTATTTCTACTCAACTGGACAACATCAATTTGTGTTCGGTACAGGAAAAGTCAATGAAGTTTATGCAGATTTTGATCAAATGATGAGTGGAACAGATGCTGCTCAAACTGATCAATCAGTTAAATCCAATGCTTATGCAAACATGTCACCTGTCCAAAAAATTATAAGAATATTAGCAGATATTTTGGTACCACTTATTCCAGCTTTAGTAACTACAGGTTTGTTGATGGGGGTACGTGGATTACTTATCGAACTAGGTTTTACAATGACATCAGATTTTGAATCATTGTTTGTAATGTTAACAGATACTGCTTTTGCATTCTTACCAGTATTAATTACTTACAGTGCAACTCGTAAATTTGGAGGTAACCAGATTATTGGTATTGTTGTAGGATTAATGATGGTTGCACCTCAATTACCAAATGCTTATGCTGTGCTTGGTGGAGACATGGCCCCATTATCTATCTTTGGAATTAGTGTATATGGTTATCAAGGTTCAATTTTTCCGGCAATCATTGCAGGGTTGTTAATTTCAAAACTAGACAAATGGTTTCGCACATGGGTTCCACAAATTATGGATTTAGTTGTGACTCCCTTCTTAACGTTAACAGTAACACTTTTTATTATTTTATTTATATTAGGACCAGTTATTCAAGGGATTGAATCAGTTGTAATTAACGCTCTAGTATCAGTTATTAATGCCCCCTTTGGTATTGGTTACATTTTATTTGGTGGACTACAACAGTTACTTGTTATTACGGGTCTACATCACTCAATTGGTATTATTGAAATTAATTTAATTAGTAATACTGGTTTTAACGTAATTCAACCACTAACAACAGCAAGTATGGCTGGACAATTTGGCGCGGCAATTGGGACAGCTTTGCTTATGAAAGACAAAGTAAGACGTACAAATATGATTTCATCCGCGTTACCGACATTATTTGGAATTACTGAACCATTATTATTCGGTGTTAACTTACTTTCATTAAGAATATTTTTTTCAGGAGTTATCGCAGGATCTGTAGGTGGGGTGTTAATATATATCTTTGATTTATCTGCAACTGGAATGGGCATTACATTTGTTCCGGGTTTATTATTATATGTCGGACAATTTACTGCCTTAATTCAATACTTGATCGTTATTGGGGTGGCTTTCGTATTAGGTATTATTATAGTAAGATTACAAGGAAAACAAATCTTAGAAGAGTTTCAAATTAAATAAGAGGTGACTAAATTGGCGATTGATAATTTGAAAAAGAAATCTAAAAATGATTCATGGCGCTTAAAATACCATCTGATTCCTGAAATTGGATGGCTAAATGATCCAAACGGAGCCATACAATTTGATGGTACTTACCATATTTATTATCAATATGTTCCAGAAAACGCAAATGGTGGTAAAACGCACTGGGGACATATGACTTCAAAAGATATGGTTTACTTTAATCAAGAACCTATTTTTATATCTCCAA
Source organism: Atopobacter phocae ATCC BAA-285 (assembly GCF_000526675.1). Taxonomy (GTDB): domain Bacteria; phylum Bacillota; class Bacilli; order Lactobacillales; family Aerococcaceae; genus Atopobacter; species Atopobacter phocae. Next base: position 2,324 of record NZ_JAGN01000034.1, on the reverse strand, counting down.
CAGAACCCTTTGACATTGACGGTGTATATTCAGGTAGTGGAATTGAAAAGGATGGGAAAATTCACTTTTTTTACACAGGAAATGTTAAGCAACCTGGTGATAATGATTATATTTTTAGTGGACGTGAACAAAATGTGGTTCATATTGTGAGTCCAGATGGTTTTGAAATTCAATGCCGAGAAGTGGTGATTTCATATACGGATTTTCCTGTGGGTTTTTCCAATCATATTCGAGATCCTAAATTATTTGAAAAAAATGGCCATTATTATATGATTCTTGGGGGGCGAACAAACGATAATAGAGGAAGTATCTTAGTTTATGACTCACCAAACTTGGAAGAATGGAACTATCGTGGCACAATGATGGAAGGAAATGAAGACCAAGGATATATGTGGGAGTGTCCAGATTTCTTTGAATTAAATGATGAAGATATTTTGATTTTATCACCACAAGGTATTTTACCCGAAAAATATCAGTTTAATAATCCACATGCAGCTGGTTATATTATTGGCAAATTAGATTGGCTTACCATGAAACTATCATCAGAGACAACGTTCCAAGAATTCGATCGAGGATTTGATTTTTATGCACCTCATACATTTGAAGACGAAAGCGGTCGGCGTATTATGTGGGCTTGGATGGGAGTAGGAGATACAATGCCTGAATATATGAATCCAACAGTTGCACGAGGATGGCAACATGCGATGGCATTACCTCGCGAATTGTCGATAGAAAATGGTAAATTATATCAAAGACCATTAGCTGAATACAAAGAAATTCGTTCTAATAAAATAAAACGAGAAATTGGTACATCCGACGATTTATCTGGTGAGGTATATGAACTCCTAGTTGAAATGGAAGAATCAAAAGCTTTTCATTTGAAGCTACGACAAGATACTGAATTGATTTATGATAGTGAAATTTTAACACTGAAGCATGGTAAAAGCGGTTATGGTCGTCGTAAACGAATGACACCCATTGATAAAGTGACACGATTAAATATTTTTGTTGATACATCATCAATTGAAATTTTTGTAAATGATGGTGAATTTGTTTTAACAACACGTGTTTACCCAGATATTGGGCAAGATTTAATCTCGTTTGAATCAAATGTAAAAGGAACGATCACATATTGGGATCTAAAGTTAGAAGAGGAGTAATAAATATGTACGGAGCAATTGAAGCTGGTGGAACTAAATTTGTATGTTCTATAGGAAATGATAAACTAGAAATTATTAAGCAATTAACGATACCCACAGTATCTCCTGAGGAAACAATGCCTCAAGTGGTAGGTTTTTTTAAGGAGTTTGAAAAACAGTTGAAAGCAATTGCAATTGGATCATTTGGACCAATTGACGTTACAGAAGACTCAGAGACTTATGGGTATATTACAAATACCCCTAAGTTAAAATGGCGAAATTATAACTTTTTAGGTTATTTAGAGAATCATTTTCCCAATGTTAAAACAGCTTGGACCACGGATGTGAATGCATCCGCCTACGGTGAGTATTCAGTGCGCGAAGGAATTAATAATTTGGTTTATTTCACGGTAGGTACGGGTATTGGTGGTGGAGGTGTAAAAAATGATGAATTCATTCAAGGTATAACACATCCCGAAATGGGACATGTTTCGGTGAAGAAACATATTGATGATCACTTTGAAGGGATTTGCCCAAGTCACGGAGAGTGTTTGGAAGGCCTTGCTTGTGGACCAGCAATCGAAAAACGATTAGGTATGAGTAGTAAAGATGTTCTAGCAACAGATCCATACTGGGATATACAAGCTTATTATATTGCTCAAAGTGCCTATAATGCAACATTATTTTTATCACCAGAAGTTATCGTTTATGGTGGGGGAGTTATGAAAGTTGAAGGGCTACTAGATAAAGTCCGTGATCAATTTAAAAAAATAAACAATGATTATATTTCACTCTCTCCATTAGAACAATATATTGTGGAGCCAAAATTAGAAGATACATCAGCAACGATAGGCTGTTTTGCAATGGCACAAGCACTAATGAAATAAACAAAGGAACTCTTTTGTCAATAGATGAGAGAGTTCCTTTTTTACTTTCAATGATATTCAGTGAAGAGAACTTTTTATAGAGAGAACAATAAAACTTATTCATTTTGATTTAACATTTGTTTCATTTAAAATAGATATGATTTACAGGTCTAATGGGTTATAATAAAGTTATTATATCAATGAATAATAAAAGTTTATGTGATGATGATAAAGTCCATATAATTGTGTAAAAGATAAAAGGCCATATAAAGCTCCTTTTACGGTACAATGTTTTTACCAGAAAACCTACCCAGGAGGA
>NZ_JAGN01000033.1 GCF_000526675.1 Atopobacter phocae ATCC BAA-285 | reverse complement strand
ATTTCTTTGACTCTGACGACTTTCGGATCGTTCATAGTCATCAGCCTGGATATATTCTGTTCGCTGATTTTCCATCAACTGGTTGAACACTGTTGTCAAAATGTTTTTAGACACATCATCTTTTACCGAATGTTCAATAATGCTTTGAACCTCTTCGCTATTCAGTGTAAAATGTACTTGGGTCATATAAAGTCCTCCTGGGTAGGTTTTCTGGTAAAAACATTGTACCGTAAAAGGAGCTTTATATGGCCTTTTATCTTTTACACAATTATATGGACTTTATCATATAAAATCCATAGATGCTTAATAGTTTACTTTTCTATTTAATTTGATAACCCATTAACAAATACATATACAATAATATTTAAATTACTTTCTCACAAAATTACATAGACGATAAAATCATTGCTGCTGTGATATAGTTGGCATCGTATCTTGCCGAGCTGCCATCTCGCGAATAAATGTCTATATAGTTATTTAAGCTAAGGCCTACTGCAAGATTGTTATACCCTTCTACCATCATATTTCTGTAATGACTTGGTGAATTTTTCCATTGATCAAAAAATACTTTTGCCATATATTTTTCACTGACTAAACCATAATTATTATTTGTATAATTTGATGCTAGATTTTCTCCTAGTCGATTAGGTTGAGGATATCCTACTTCGTATGCCGCTGTTCTAAAACTACTTCCGTCCAATCTAACGTGAGCTTGAACTAGATTTCCACGTTTGACTCGAATGCTTCCATATTTTGATAATTCATCTGATCGAATTTGACTAATTCTAAGCAATTCACTATCAAAAGCTAGTGGTTTTAGTCTATATTTTGCTCGCTCTTCATTCACTAAATTAATCATTTCTTCATTGAATAAATTAACGTCAAAAATTTCATGTCGATTAAATGCTTGAATCAATTCAGGACTGACTCCCACTTCATATCTCATATACTCTTCATTATTTCTTACTATTACATAATTTGTATATTTTCCATTTCGGTCCATCGCTCGTCTATAACGTTCTTCTGCCTCTAACTTTTTCATTTCATTTAACGGTGTAGCATCATTAATAATAAAACGTTCGATTCGACCGCCACGAATATACTCTCCACCTTCTTTATATCCCATCTTAGGATCATATATATATCGCGACGTTCCTAATGAAGAAGACGGTCTATACCATCTGTTTTCATACAGTCGATTATTTTCAATTCTTACTGGTCGATTCATCTCTGGTTCATCTCTTGTTATTGGTTGATATCTCGTTGGTTGATATGACGCTTCATCAACTTGTATTCGATTTTGACGTTTTATTCCCTTAGCTATAATATAATTTTGGGGCTTTTCAATAATTGTTGTAGCTAGTGATTCTTTTTGCCCATTTGTATATTCACGAATACGTCGTCTTAATAACCCCTCTTTACCTTCTTGAATAACACGTAATTCATTTTCCTTTAAATCTTCTGTTTCTTTTTGAATGATTTGATATTTTATTCTTTCTAATCGTTCATATTCTCTAAGAACATTAAATTTATTTCCTGTGTATTCTCCAGAACGTAAAAATTCTCTATTTGGTGATACTTTTTTAGTCTGACGATAACTATACGCAAATGGATCAGAAGAAGACGTATATGACGATAACGGTTCATCATTCACTGGCGCTATAATTTTTAACACTATTGGCGCATTATCTTCATTATTTATTGCATCAGCAGAAACTTGTTCTACTCTATCAAGAGAAGTTGATACAATAGGCTCTTCTGATTGATTCTCTAAATCATCAGCCACTGCTTTATATTCTTCATCACTCTCATTTTTATTTTCTTGCTTCTCTTCCATTTGTAGTTTTTTTAACTCATCATTATCTATTTCATTGGTTGGTATGACTATTCGATTGATATTTTCCGTAATATTCGCTCGCTCATCAGACTGGGATAAACTTGCCTGATTATTCGCCTCTGATAGATTAAAAGAAAGATCTTGATCATGTTCTAAAGAATGAGAATGATCCGTTTCATTTTCATTTGACACAAATAAAGTTGGATGCAATGATTCTTCTTCCGTATTTTGCACTGTATCCGAAAGGTAATTCCCAGCTACTTCATTCGCATTATCTACTGCTTGCTCTATTGTTTCAAGATTATTCGGTTGTCCAATGATATCTCCTTCTTCAACAAACTGTGTAATATCCGTTCCTATTGGCTGATTAGATATTACTTTATTTGTATTGTTAATAGTGATTTTCGTGCTTAATACATCACTATTAGGAGATGAAATTGTTATTTTTTCTTGTCCAAATTTTATAGTCAAACCTACGGGTAGATGATACTGATCTCCTTCACTTAAACGGACATTATTAATCGCAGCTAACGTTTGAATATTGATATTGGTTCTCATCGCAATTGCCCACAAGGTATCGCCTTTTTTCATAGTATACTCTGTGTTTTTTTCTTGTATAGTAATCTGATTTGGTTGTGTCGCTTTCCAGTTTTCATTCGCATGAATTATTTGTTCATTAGATAAACTTAATGATATAGTCCCAACCATAGCTGCTATAAACATACGCTTTTTAAACCTTAAATTTCCTATTTGTTTCATAATGATCAAAACCTCCTTTTTAGTATAATCCCCTTTTTACACTGTAATTCTAGCATAAGCAAACTCAGTGAAGAAGTGCTGAATAAGCTAGATTGGTTTATTATGGTATATTTATCATATATCTGTATGTTAATATGTGTTGTTCTTAAAAAAATTTATAAGGTTGATTGCTCAAGATATCAACTCTATAAATTATAGAACCTAAAAAAGAGGCGAAGTACCCGTACGGTTACCTCACCTCGTCATCAACCATATTTGACAAAGAGCCAAAATCTATCTTATTTCTAGCAGACATTTAGCCTAGTTTTTTTCTTTTAACGTAACTTCTCCTGTTTTGTAATCAATATTATAGGAAGGAGATGTGTTTTGTAGTGTCACTGCATGATACAATTCATATATGTTTTTTGAATTTCCATCTATTTTCACTTCAAACAATTGATCCTTATCATCCACACCTACCCATTGCATGTAAACTGCATATGGGGTCAAATTATCATCATGATATAGCGGTTTTACAAAATAATCTAATTTATAATTTGGATGTAATCGTAACCATGAATCTAACCGTTGCTCATAAAATAACATGCCCTCAGGATTATTTTGATTCGTTCCATTTCCCTCTTTACCTTTATTTAGATAAGCAGACATTGTCACTAGATTACGTAATTCGTCATTTAATCCACTGAACTGATACCCTAATAAATGACCGCGATTATTCACCCATTTATTATCTATATTAAAATTTTTCCAACCTTTTGGATCAACATTAATTCGTCCATTTCTTTTTTTTCCATTTCTTCCTGGCTCATGTTTATCGTTTAAAATCATATGAGCTCCGACCGCACGTCCATACTGATCTAATGGTTTTAAAACGATTGTCGCTCCATCTAAGGCTGCTCCTTTTGCATTGGATGCTTCTTTTCCAGTCAACCGTGGCTCAAAATGTTCAGGCATATTAGGGGATTTATCCTCTGGTTTTGTCTCTTCTTTCGAACTCTCTGGTATATCTTTTTCTGATATTGCTAATCCTTCATTATCTGACTCTGAAGGTTTGTCATCTTTTGGGTGCTCCGGATTTGGTATCACAGATGTTTCTGGTTGTTTTCTTTCCGGTTGTGGTGTTTTATCAGGAACCACCTCTTCTGACGTTGTTAGTCCTTCATCGTCTGACTCTGAAGATTTGTCTTCTTTAGGGTACTCCGGATTTGGTATCACAGATGTTTCTGGTTGTTTTCCTTCCGATTGTGGCATTTTATCAGGTGCCGACTCTTCTGACATCTTTTCTTTTTTCGGCTTACTATCTGGTAATGGGGTTGATGGAACTTCTTCTTTTGGCGCTGGTGCTGGAATGATTTCGTTTTGCTTTTCTGGTTCCGGTGCAATTTCATTTTCTTTATTCAGATCCGGTTGTTGTTCTTCCAGTTGTGGCGCTTTCTCAGGTACCATCATTTCTGGCACTGCTTCTTTTTCCGGCTTATCATCTGGAAATGGAGGTAATGGAACTTCTTCTTTTGGCGCTGGTGCTGGCGTCAATTCATAGGCAGGAATAATTAATTCTACTTCTGAATTTTCTTCTACTACTTCTATCGATGAGATTTTTTTATTTTTCGGTACTACATGTTCATTCATACCCGGTTTAGGTTGCCCATTTTCAACATTGTTCGGCTCACCCATAATGTTACCTTGACCTTGTTGAACCTCTTCTGTTACATCTGTTCCAACTGGTTTATTTGGAACGACTTTATTTGTTTCATTAACTGTCACACCTGTGTTTTGAATTTCACCATTTGGTTTAACAGCTGTCAATTGACCTTGTTCGAATTTAATTACTAATCCAACTGGTAAATGATACTGTTCACGTGCCTCTAAATTAATATTATTAATTGCTGCGAGTGTTTGAACGTTCACATTAATTTTCATTGAGATCGCCCATAAGGTATCTCCCTTTTTCAATGTATACTCTGTATCACCTTTTTTAATATCTATTTGCTCTGGTGTATTAGCCACCCAACATTCACTTGCTGCAATGGTTTCCCCTTTACCGAATAATCCAATCGCTAAAGCGCCGAATGACGCTGCTACGACAACCCAGCCTTTTCCCGCTTGCTTAATCATTCTTTTTTTCACTACATATCCTCCAATACTATTTTGTATAACATCTTTACTATCTAACCTTAGTATATCAAACACATTTTATTAATTATAGCTTTCTTAACATTTATAATGTAATTAATCTAAATAACATGTAGAATTTATACAATAAATTATCTTATTTTCTTCTTTTCCTAGTTTTTAAATCTCTCTTTCGCATCTATTGACAACGATTTAAAAATTGAGTATGCTATTATCTGTATTCGATGCCGCCTTAGCTCAGTAGGTAGAGCGCTTCCATGGTAAGGAAGAGGTCGCCGGTTCAAACCCGGCAGGTGGCTTATTTTTATTATTAAAAACGCTTGAATAGCTATTCAAGCGTTTTTTAATTGCCCTTATCTTCTTCATCCAAACCATGATATCGACGATATAATTGTTGACGATCCATTTGGTATTGTCGAGCTACTTCTTTAATAACTTGATTAGTTTTTTCGCCTAACTTTATTTTTTCTTCAACTAATTCAAGTGGGTCAACTGGTTTAACAGTTTCAGTTGTGTTTTCTAAAGCAGTTAATTCAATTGATGAATGAGCTCCGATTAAAACGACAAACTCTCCTTTTAAAGTTAATTGCTTGGAACGTTCGATCAAATCACTTACTGTTCCTCGAATGAATTCTTCATAATGTTTGGTTAATTCACGAGCTAATACTATGCTTTGTTCCGATCCGTATACTTGTTCAATTTGTTTTAATAATAATTGTATTCGGTGTGGTGATTCATATAAGATAACTGTTTCACTACGCTGTTTTAACGACTGAAGTTCTTGCAATCGATCATTTTTCTTTCGAGATAAAAATCCATAAAAGAGAAAAGGTTGTGGTGAAAGTCCCGAAGCTATTAACGCAGTAGTAGCTGCCACCGCTCCAGGTAAAGGAACGACTTGTATTCCGTGATCAATTGCTGCTTGAACTAATTCAAATCCAGGGTCACTAATTGATGGAGTTCCGGCATCACTCACTTGCGCTAAATGCTCTCCATTAAGTAAACGTTCAATACATTCAGGAATTCTGCTCAAAGCATTATGCTCGTGAAAACTTAATTGTTTTGTTGTTATTTCAAAATGGTTTAATAGTTTTTGTGTGTGACGTGTATCTTCCGCTAAAATTAAGTCAACTTCTTCTAACAAACGTAAAGCACGTAACGTAATATCCTCTAAATTACCTATTGGTGTTGGAATTAAATACAATTTACCTAATTCATTCATTAGTCGATTCCTTCTTTTTCTCTATATTTTGATGGGTTTCACTCATTCGCTGCAACATAAATGAAGTAGTTGAATTAAATGGTGGTGTAACCCCTTGTTCAACTAAATATCTTTCTTTTTGATTGCGAGTCAGTTGCTTAAACCAATACTCTTGTTTCATTGCTTGAGACGAATTAGCCCATTGTTCTGCATAGATTAAATGAACTGGGCGTCTTGCTCGTGTGTACTTTGCCCCTTGTCCACTGTTATGTGTATTGACTCGATTAGTTAAATTTGTGGTATATCCGGCATAAAAAGAGCGATCCTTACAAACTAATACATAAAAGTACGCTACTTTCTCTGGTTTCATATACCTAATAACTCCTTCATCTCTTGTGTATACTGATTGTTATCTTGATGAATAATTCTTGGTGGAAGAACAATTAGTCCGTTTAAAGAACCATCTTTGATTACTTCGATTAGTACACCATTTGCTGGTCGATCTTTTTTAGGATGGATTAATTGTATTTTTTTAGGTGCTAAATGATTCATCGCTAATGTTTGTAATAATTCAGGGAGCCGTTCTGGTCGATGAACAAAAGCTGCTTTTCCTTTTGTCTTTAAAATACGTCTAATTCGATAGCATAACTGTTCAAACGTCAAATACACTTCATGTCGTGCTATTTGATGATGTGTTAAATGATGCAATTGTTCATGATGATTTGTTGTAAAGTAAGGTGGATTGCACGTAATGTAATCCACACTATCCGGTTTAAATTGTTTTTCTAAATCGTTCACATCTAACATATGACTTTTGTATAGTGCTTGTAATTGATTGGCTTGAATCGTTCGTTCTGCCATATCAACCAATCGTTCTTGTAATTCAACAAGGTGAATCATTGCTTCTGTTTTTCCACGCATCAAAAAGCCCACCGCACCATTTCCAGAACAAAGGTCAAGAATAAGTGCGCGTGGACGTTTTGGTAGTTGTGCAAAATCTGCTAATAAAACAGCATCCATGGAAAAAGCAAATACGTCTGGATGCTGGATGATATCAATTTTTTCACGAATTAAATGATCAAAGCGTTCACCTGGTTTTAACCAGTTACTTTCTAGCGTCATCTGCTGCTCCTTCCGCTAGTCGACTAAGCATCCCTTCACAAAATAGACAATGCTCCCCACTCTTCATTCGTTTTCCATATTCTTCATTGCAGATATGAAAACCTTGCGAATAGAGATCATGCATCATTTGTATCGACGTAGCAGGTAATTTTTGTTTATTTTTAGTTAGGGTTGTTTCTGGCTGAGACAGATGCGTTAATCGTTCGATTTCGAGTTTCAACTCCTGATTTTCGTGCATTAATTGACTAATTTGATTTTGCATCTCGGTTGTTACAAGACGCATTTTTTCTAATGATTGTTCAAATTGAAATAAATCCTCCATAATGGATTGCATCTACCTCACCTCTTTTGTTGCTTACTTAGTATTAGTGTTAAATGTTCAAAAGCACTACGAATTCCTACGTTGGCTTCAATATATCGCTTCGTTTCAATTAGTTGACTGGCTATGTTAATCACGTTGTTCAGCGAACAGCGCTGTAATAATTGCTGATACTCTTTCAAATGATCTGGTCTTGCTAAATTTTTAGATTGCTTCTTAGCTATTAGCGTCGCATCTCGTGTAAATAATAACAAATCTTCAATGTATAACAACGCATCATCTCGATTCTCTACTTGAGATAATACCATTGATTCTACAGATAAAAAAGCATCCATTGGTTTTATCATTAGCTGCGTAAACCAACGCCATCTTACTTCTACATGTTCAAAATAATCTGTTTGTTGATCTAATGCGATTGCTTCATCCAATTGATTCGTTTGGAAAGTTAACCAATTTGACCGTTCTTGTGTCAAACCCGCAGCTTGAAATTGCTTTATTAACGTTTGACGATTTGGTTGTGGCAAATGAATCCACTGACAACGTGATTGAATGGTTGGCAGTAGTGCCTCTTTTGTATCTGTTAATAAAAATAAATGAACACCTGTAGTCGGCTCTTCTAAAAATTTAAGCAAACTATTACTCGCTTCAACAGTCATTCGATCGGCTGGACTCAGCACATAGATTCGGTGTCCTCCGCTCATACTTGTCCGCGTCATCTCATTAATCATTTCACGTACTTGATCAATTTTTATACTTCGTCCATCTGGTCTCACCCAAATAAAGTTTGCGTGTTGTTGTTCTTGAATCTGCTTTTGAATTTGTTCGACTGCTCGATTATCCATTCGATGGAACAGATTTGCAGCCATTTCTTGAACTAGTCGTTCGCGGCCTAATACATCACTACCATCGATTAAATAAGCATGACTCAACTGCCCTTGCTTAGCGATTTGATTTAATTGCTCTACAATTGTCTGTGCCATGCAACCATCCTGTTCTTTCGCGTGAATTTCAATTAAAATTTAAAAAAGGATTCAATAGGTAGGACAAAAACTGTTGCACCACCAATTGCAACTTCAACAGGTGGAGCAAAATTATTGAAAATACCACCTTCCGTATAAGAAGTTGGAGCAATTAATTCCGAACGATGTTGTCCATGTTCTTCAATAATAGCTAAAATATCATTCACTCGGTCATCTTCTGCACCAATTAGAAACGTCGTATTGCCACTTCTTAAAAAGCTTCCTGTTGATTTAAGGCGTGTTGCAGAAATTTTCTTTTCTCCGAATACTTGTCCTAATTCATAACTATCTTCATCATGTACAATGGCTACGATCAATTTCATTTGAAGTTCCCTCTTTTCCTATTTAATTTAATTGATTTAAATAATGTGTGATAACTGGATGTAAAGCCTGATAAACAGCTTCCTCTACTGCTTCCATTGATTGGTTCGCTTGAATAACTTCGATGCGGTTTGGAAAACGTTCGACTAACTCTTTATAGCCTTGATAAACTTTTTGATGAAATAACAAAGCCTCTTGATCCAACCGATTAGTTTCTTGCGGACGATTTTCTCGGATTCTTTTTAGTCCTTCGTCTGGAGATAAATCAAAATACAGTGTTAAAGTTGGCATCACACCTTCTGTCGCAAATTCATTGAGTTGAGCGACGGCATCGATTCCAATACCACGTCCTACGCCTTGATAGACAAGCGAACTGTCCACATATCGATCACATAAAACAATGGCTTGATTAGCTAATGCTGGTAAGACCGTTTCAACTAAATGTTGTCTTCGACTTGCAGCATATAGAATGGCTTCTGTTCGCGCATCCATCGCTGTATGATCTGGATCTAAAATAATCTTCCTAATTTCTTCAGCAATTGGGTTACCACCAGGTTCTCGTGTCACTTTAAATTGCGCCTGTGGAAACTCCGCTTTGAAACGTTCTAATACTCGCTTCAAAGCTGTCGTCTTACCTGATCCATCAGGTCCTTCTAATGTAATAAATAAACCATTCATTTCTTATCTGACTCCTTATAGTTCTCGACGGCCTTCAATTGCTTTAAACAAGGTCATTTCATCAGCATACTCAATATCTGATCCTACAGATAATCCATGAGCTAAACGAGTCACTTTAATACCCGAAGGTTTAATTAAACGAGTTAAGTACATCGCTGTTGCCTCACCTTCAGCTGTTGCATTTGTAGCGATAATGACTTCTTGCACTTGATCGGATGATTGTAATCGAGTAATCAAACTAGCAATATTCAGTTCATCCGGCCCACGTCCCTCTAATGGCGAAAGAACACCATTCAACACATGGTATAGTCCGTTGTATTCATGCATCCGCTCTAAAGACATTAAATCTTTTGTATTCTCAACAATTAAGAGCGTTGTTTGATCACGTGAATCATCTGAACAAATTGAACATGGATCACTTTCTGTAATATTTCCACAAATAGAACACCTTGTTAAATCACGCTGTAAACTCACTAAAGCATCCGCAAATGTTAACACGTCTGATTCTGGCATATCTAATGTATAAAAAGCCAAACGAGCAGCGGTTTTTGCACCAATTCCCGGCAACTTCATATAACTATTTATTAAACGTGCAATGGGTTCAGGATAATGCATGCTCTACCTCTTCTCTTACTTGTTTTGTTACGAAGATAGAAGCCCTACACTTGATTTTATAAACCAGGAATTTTCAATCCTTTTGTATAGCGTCCTATTTTCTCTTCTGTCGTTGTTTTTACTTGTTGTAAGGCATCGTTAGTGGCCATTAAAACTAAATCTTCTAATAATTCGATGTCATCTACATCAACTGCTTCTGGTTTAATTTTCACAGATAAAACCTCATTTTGTCCGTTAACTGTCACTTGGACAAGATCACTTTGTGAAGTTCCAGTAAATTCTGTCTCATTAATTTCTTGTTGTGCTTTCTCTAGTTCTTTTTGCATTTTTTGCATTTTTTGCATCATGCCTTGCATACCGCGCATAGTTAATTCCTCCTTGAATCTTTCAATTTAAATTTGGAAAAATCGTCATTACTTTTTTTTATTCATTTTTTGATGAATTTATAAAGATAGTACGTTCCTTTTTCCAAATATGACAATCAATCTTTAACTAATTGTTGATTGTACTCTTATTCAGTATAGCATAAGTCCTTGGCTTTTTTTATTGTTTTATTTCATGGACTTAAGTAGCTATTATTTAAAAGCATTCTATGTATGTTTAATAACTGATTAGAAATAAAAACCTCAATTCATCACTATGAATTGAGGTCATTTACGTGTTCTTCCGCTATTTTTTATAAATACTTATGCTATTCTTCATGCCGACTTTTCTTCACAAGTACATGCTGTTCACCAAATAAATCAATCGCTTGTTGGGTAATATCTGGTTGAACTTCTTCTGTGCCATTTTCCCCTAAGCTTTCTGTTTGATGACTTGCACTTTCACTGGTTTTATTCCGTCGAGCTGTTAATATGTATTCTTTTCGAACGTGTTTCCAATCATCAATTGTTACTGTTGTGTAAGTTCCTTGATAATCGATTTGTTTATTTAAATAATTAAGGACTACTGAACGCGGTCCTTCTTCATTGGCTTTTACAGCTAATAACTCATAAGGAAATGCCATAACAAATCCTTTATCACTCGCTGCCACTATTTCTGCTAATTTGAAAATTGAACGTTCTGCATTGGATAACAATTGTAAAATATCTGGCCAAATTTGATTCAACTCAGTAATCGCTGGCTTTGTCGCAATGTCCAATACTTGATGTATTTCACGGATATTTACTTTATACTTCACCGCGTCTGGTTTGAGTGGTGTCCGAACTTCTTTTTCAATGGCGCCACCCGTCGTCATTTGTTTTATTTTATCTTGCAATTGCCTCACTTCTGCTTGTAATTGCTCGATTTGTGGCCAAATATTATCATCCATTTCATATGGAGCTGGTGGCATAGGTTCTTCGTGATATTCATCAGCTGTGCTTATTTCTTTTGATATGTTTTTATTTATTATTTGAGGTAGTTCACTCAATTGAACCGTTAATAATTCCATATAAATTAGTGGATTATTTGAATAGCGCATATCGCGTTGAGTTGTTGTTAAACGGTCTACCATTTCATATAACACATTGGCATCATAGTCATTATTAATTTTTTTAGTTAATAAATCACGCGTGTACCCCATCATTTCTTCAATCATTCGACTGGCTTCTTTTCCAGCAGCATACGCTTGATGAATGATCTCCAATGCGGTTTCTACATTTCTTGACATTACTGCATCAATATACTGTCTTAATAATTCTTTACTTAAACTACCTGTCGCTATTAAAGCATGTTCTTTTGTTAAATTAGCCCCATCATAAGCTAGTGCTTGATCTAAAATACTTAATGCATCGCGCATTCCTCCATGAACGGATTCGCTAATAATACTCAATGCATCCGGATCAAAAGTGACTGATTCACTCGTTAATATCTTTTCTAATTGTTGTTCAATATCTTCTTTAGGAATTCGGCGGAAATCAAAGCGTTGCGTCCGTGATAAAATAGTCGCTGGTATTTTATGCGGTTCAGTTGTCGCCAAAATAAACAAAACATTGGCTGGTGGTTCTTCTAACGTTTTTAATAATGCATTGAACGCCCCAATTGACAACATATGAACCTCGTCAATAATATATACTTTAACACGGCCTTCTGTTGGTGCGTAACGTACTTTATCTCGAATATCTCGAATTTCATCTACACCATTATTACTTGCTGCATCAATTTCAATGACATCACTCATTCGATTTTCACGAATTGCCACACATGATGCACATTCATTGCATGGTTCGCCATTTTTTAAGTTTAAACAGTTCACTGCTTTGGATAAGATCTTAGCAACACTTGTTTTTCCTGTCCCACGTGGTCCGCAAAATAAATAAGCATGACTTGTTTTATTTTCAGATACCATGTAACGTAACGTTTGAACAATCGTTGGCTGACCGATAACTTCTTCGAATGTTTGTGGTCGCCAGACGCGATAAAGTGCTTGATATGCCATAGTTCCTCTCCTTTTTTAAAGATACTTCTCAATCAGTTTACCATATTGATGCAATGAACTGGCACATATTCTAAATTTAGGCAAAAAAAAATACATAGAGCACATAACGAAGCTTACTTATAGCTGCTTCCTTCCGGACCTGACTCGTTCGTAAGTTCGTTATTGCCTATGGTCTTTCGACATTTATAGTATATCAAATTTTATTTGAAATTGCTAGTGGGAGATCCACAACTCGTAAAAAGGATTAATCAGTCATCTGATTGAAATGCTCAGATTCATTAATTGCCTTCAATAATCGCTTTTTCTCTTTTTTAGCTTCTCGCAATTTTTTGAAAAAATGCGATAAAAGTTGTTGACATGCTTCTTCACACACACCTGGTATTACTGTTGCTTGATGATTGAAACGTGTATCCGTTAATAAATTCATTAATGTCCCAGCAGTTCCCGCTTTATAATCACTTGCTCCATAATACACGCGTCTTAATCGACTGAGTATAATGGCTCCCGAGCACATCGGACAAGGTTCCAACGTCACATATAAATCACAATCAGTTAAACGCCAATTACCTAAATATCGATTTGCTTCTTCAATAGCATACATTTCTGCGTGCGTTGTCGCTACTTGTGTTAATTCACGTCGATTGTGTCCTCGACCAATAATCTGGTTATTTAATACAACAACTGCTCCAATAGGCACTTCACCCATTTGTTCAGCTTTTTTTGCTTCTTCAATAGCTGCTTTCATGAAATATTCTGGTGATTTTTCCGCTTCTTTTGTATTTATTTGACTCATCCTTGATCACCTCTTCTTATTGAGTTCCGTATTAGCATATCAAATCTAGGAGTTTTTTGAAACATTAAACGTATGGAATAAATTCTGATATAATAGGATAAAATACGTTATTAGCTATTTAAAGGAGCATTTTATGACCAAGTCAATTCGCACACTCTTTCCTAATGCTTATTTAACGCGTGAACTTGTCCATCAGCAAGTCATTCAAATTCCAATGAATGGTCAACAACTGACCATTCCGCTTGAAGATTTAACTGAACGCGAACAGTGGTTAGTTCAACAATTAACCCATCATGCTGACGTCCAACCATTTGTTCCGTTATCTTCATTTCCACCTGCATGGGATGCTTTTATTTTGAATCAAGAAACAACTATTCCAAATAGTACATCAAAATTTTACATCCAATGGCTTTATATCCAACCCCATCATATAATTATACCGGATAGTCATTGGCTCGATATTTTTCAAACCGTTATTCCACACGTTTTTGGTGTAATGTGGCTAGATCCACAAACTATTTTAATTGGAACGCTAACATCGGAACCATTCGATTTATTTCATCTGATGCAAGAAATCGAAGAACCTCTGAGTGAAGAACTTGGTGAATTATTCAACGTGTTTGTTGGTCATCGTTGGCCTATTCAACAATTCTCTTATCTTATTTTTCAAGCAGAGAAAGAGATATTTAAACAGTTAGTAGAAATGAACCAAGCTTTTCTCACTCACTTACCTGCAATTCATGCTTGGTATGCAAAAAAAGAATGGCATAATCAAGTCCCTTTGATTGAAGCAATCCGCCAATTAATTCAATTAACGAATGATGAACAAGAATTGATTAATGCGATGTGGGATGCTTCTTTGAATATTTCTAAAGCAAGTAAGATGTTGTTCATTCATCGAAATACATTAAACTATCGCCTAGATCGTTTTTATTCACAAACGGGGTATCAATTAAGACATATTGATGAATTAACATTTGTTAAATCACTTTTCCCTCAATTTCGTCCTCAACATTTACTAGACTAATCTTTTACGTTTATGTAATAAAAAAAGATGAGGAACTTTCCTCATCTTTTTGCTATTAGACAATCTGTACTATTTTATCGACTAACCTAAATATTTTTCTGCTACTTTAACCGCTTTATCAAGCCAGTCTTCACCCATTGCTTTTTCTTTCACGCCAATGCTTTTATTTTTAACATCATCTAATGTATTAACAATTGATTCTTTCCAATCTTTTGATGTTTCTAATACTTTCATTAAGCGATTAATATCGTCATCTGATAATTTATCGACTAATTCCATCGCTTTATTGTTACCATTCAATTTTTCACGTACAAAGAATTTTACTTTTTGACGATTAATAAAACTTGCAATTGATTCTCTGCTCTCTTCATCATTCGCAATAAAATACGCTGCGACACCAATAACTGTTGCTGCTCCTAAACTTACCCACAATGCCTTCTTTGTTGACATATGTATCACTCCTTTAGTTGTTCACTTGCATGAACAGATTACTATAATTTAATTGTAGCATATCACTAAAAAAATTGCTTTACAAAGTACTTTTTAATGAAAAAGTCTCCAACTTTAGTTGGAGACTTATTTTATTTTATTTTATTTTATTAAGCTGTTGCAATTGATTCCTTTTCTTTTGCCGTTTTTTTCGTTTCAATTGGCTTAATGTATATTTCACCTTGACGTGCTCCAATTGTCACTGATTGTCCTAATTTTATTTCTCCACTAAGTAGTTTTTCACTTAATGGATCTTCAATTTGTCTTTGAATCGCTCGACGTAATGGTCTAGCACCATATTCTGGATCATACCCTACTTTACTAATTACTTCAATTGCACCTTTTGTAATTTTTAAAGTCATACCCAAATCAGCAAGGCGATTCACAATATCTTTCGCCATCAATTCAACAATTTGACTTAATTCTTCTTTTTTAAGTGAATGGAATACAATCATTTCATCGATTCGATTCAAGAACTCTGGACGGAATGATTTTTTCAATTCTTCACGAATTCGTTTTTCCATAGCCTCATAATTGTGCTTAGCATCTACCGCACCAAAACCAATTGTTTTTTCATCACGAAGAGCAGTAGCCCCTAAATTAGAGGTCATAATAATAATCGTATTTCTAAAATCCACTTTACGTCCTTTTGAATCAGTCAAATGACCATCATCCAATAATTGTAAGAGAATATTGAATACTTCTGGATGAGCTTTTTCAATCTCATCAAAGAGAATAACGGAATAAGGTTTTTGACGCACTTTCTCTGTCAATTGCCCCCCTTCATCATATCCAACATATCCTGGAGGAGATCCAACTAAACGACTCGTTGTATGTTGTTCCATAAATTCACTCATATCCACACGAATGAGTGCATCTTCTTCACCAAACATTGATTCAGCTAATGTTTTAGCTAATTCCGTTTTCCCCACACCAGTTGGTCCTAAGAATAAGAATGAACCAATTGGGCGACGTGGATCTTTTAGTCCACTTCTTGATCGACGAATTGCTCGCGCAACCGCACTTACCGCTTCTTTTTGCCCAATCACACGTTCATGTAATTCATCTTCCAAATGAACTAAACGTTCACTTTCCGATTGTTCCATTTGGCTCATTGGAATGCCTGTCCATTGTGAAACAACTGCATGAATCACATGACGATCAACCACTACATTATAGTCTTGTTCACTCGCATTTGATGTATCATTTTCTAATTGCCGTTTTTCTAACTGCTGTAACGTTTCTCTTAACTTAATTTCTTCAACACGTAAGCGTGCCGCTTCTTCAAAATTTTGATTTAATACGGCTTGTTCTTTTTGCATTGCCATTTTTTGAATTTGAGCTTCTAATTCTGCTATACGACTTGTTTCACCCACTGCTTCTAATCGGACTTTGGCACTAGCCTCATCAATTAAATCAATCGCCTTATCCGGTAAACGACGTGACGTAATATATCGGATAGAATCTTTAACTGCGGCTTCAATTGCTTCGTCTAAAATTTTAACGTGGTGATGTTCTTCATAATATTCACGTAACCCTTTCAACACTTCAATTGAGTCACTTTCTGTTGGTTCATCTATTGTTATTTTGGCAAAACGACGTTCAAAGGCTGCATCTTTTTCGAAATATTTTTGATATTCATCTAAAGTTGTAGCACCAATGACTTGTAACTCTCCTCGAGCTAAGGCCGGTTTTAAAATGTTTGATGCATCAATCGCACCTTCTGCTCCACCTGCACCAATTAACGTATGAATTTCATCAATGAATAAAATAACTTCGCCATCTTCATAAACTTCTTCAATAATATTTTTTAAACGTTCTTCAAATTCTCCACGGAATTTAGTTCCTGCAACTAACGCACCAGTATCGAGCATCATAATTCTTTTATCTGATAAATGAGCGGGTAAATCACCTTGAACTAACCGTTGCGCTAATCCTTCAACAACTGCAGTTTTTCCCACACCAGGCTCTCCTAATAAAATCGGATTGTTCTTGGTACGACGACTTAAAACTTGGACAATTCGTTTAATTTCGGTATCTCGACCAATCACCTTATCAATTTCTTTATTACGTGCCAACTCTGTCATATTACGTGCTAACTCATCTAAAGTTGGTGTCCCTTTGCTTTCCTTTTGCGCTTGATTCATTCGATTCGCTTGACGTGAAGCACGTTTTGGATCTTGTATTCCTAACCGTTCGAAAACTTTCACCTGTAAAGTATGTGGATCCACACCTAAGTTAACTATAATTCGTTGAGCTAATGCTTCTTCTCTAGTCAGTGCTAATAGTAAATTCTCTGTTCCAATCAATGGTTGTCCCATACGCTCTGCTTCTGAAGATGCTTGCATAATGATGCGTTTAGCTCGCGGTGAATAAGGCATATATAGTGGATCAATTGTTCGAGCAGATAAACCATATCCTGTTATTTGTTCTATTTCTGCACGAATTTTGTCAGGCGTTACATGATTATCGCGTAGTATCATTCCACCCAAGCCGTTCGGTTCTGCTGCCAAACCTAAAAGTAAATGCTCAGTCCCCACTGCTTGATGTTTAAAATGAATAGCTGATTCTGCCGCAATTAAAACTGCATGTTTTGCATACTTAGTAAATAATTCATTCATATCATCGACCTCTTTCTATGCTTTTATCATAAAATATTCATCCTATCATTTATTACCATAAATACTTCAAATGATCACTAATTTCTTTCAGCATGTCGCTCCGCCATTTATTTCCCACATCTTGTTTGGATATAAGATGATTATTTAATACTAATGATAATAATTGAGCTTCCCTTTTAGTCATTAAATCTTGTTGGTATAAATCTGTTAAATATTTTTTAGTATCATTCTCAGTCATCTCAGGCAATAGTTGACCTTGAATTAAATCCAGATGTTCCGAGTCATTTTGGACTTGTATTTTGGAAATTCGAATATATCCACTACCACCACGTTTACTTTCAACACTATATCCTTTTTGAACTGTAAAACGTGTATTAATAACATAATTTATCTGAGAAGGTACACAATCAAATTGTGACGCAATTTCACTTCTTCTTAATTCAACTTCATTCATTTGTGTTAAATAAGCTTTAATATAATCCTCAATATGATCCGATAAATTGGCCATAATATACGCCCCTCCTTACATTTGACCTTCACTGACTATTATACGCCTGTTTTAATTTTATGCAAGTATGAAGCGTTAATGCAAAAAAACACTCTATTGAACGATTCCAAATAGAGTGTCTAATAAGATGCACTCAACAGGAGTCGAACCTGTAACCGCCTGATTCGTAGTCAGGTACTCTATCCAATTGAGCTATGAGTGCAGTATTTAATTGATTCATTGTATATAATATACACCTGAATACAAATAAATGCAACATATTCTACTAAAAATTATTATAGTTCTTTTTTATTTAAACAAAAAGGTTCTAGCTCGAAAGCTAGAACCCTAAAACGTTTTTATTCTATTTTTTTGAACGTTCTTTAATAAAGCGATATAATGTACGAACCGGTACACCAGTCGCATCTTTTGGTAAATAGCGATAGGCAGATGACCCAAATGCTGGACCAGCAATATCTAAATGCACCCAAGGCTTTCCTTCAACAAAATGTTCAAGGAAGATACCAGCAGTAATCATTCCACCAAAACGACCACCTGTATTTTTTAAATCTCCCACTGTTCCTTTGACAGTATCTCTTAAATCTTCTGTCATCGGCATTTCCCATAGTGTTTCTCCTACAGACTGTCCTGCTTCTTTTATCTCTTCAAATAATGGACGATTATTAGTAGTAGATCCAATTGTTCGTTCACCTAAAGCTACTAAGCTAGCGCCTGTTAACGTTGCTAAATCAATAATTAACTCACTATTTTCTTTAGTTGCTGCATAATATAACGAATCTGCCAAAGTAATTCTTCCTTCAGCGTCTGTATTATGAACTTCAATAGTTGTACCTTTCATAGTTGAAATGATATCACCGTTTTTATATGCTTGTCCATCAATCATATTTTCAGCTAGCCCAACAATACCTATGACATTCTTTTGAATATTATTAGATGCTAATGCATAAAGTGTACCAACAACGCCCGCGGAGCCACCCATATCACTCTTCATATCGACCATGCCTGTCGCTGGTTTGATTGCATATCCACCAGAATCATACGTTACCCCTTTTCCAACTAATGTAATCGCTGGTAGATTTTCTCCTTCAGGCATATACTTCATTACTACAAATCGTGGATCACGTTTAGATCCCTGGCCAACTGCCAACAAACCTTTTAAATTTAATTCTTTTAATTCATCAGCTGCATAAACTTTTACATTTATTGGTAAATCACTGAATTTTTCAACGATTTCATTGGCATAAGATTCAGGATATAACACATTAGCTGGTTGATTAACCAAATCTCTTGTCCAAAACATTCCGTCAATTATGTGATTTATTTGTTCTAATCGAGACTCACTATCAGAGATAGACGTAATTAAATCCACTTCTTTTAAATTCAACTCTTTTTTCTTCGTTAAATAGGTATTAAATTGATAACTAAAATGTGAGAACCCTTCAACAACACGCTCAAATACTTCTTCTTCTTTTACATGGCCTAACGGTTGAATTTGGATAGCTACCTGATCTAACTTCGCTTGATTGATGTGCTGTGCTGCTTTAAAAGCATAAAATGTTATATCATCTGCTTTTAAATGATCTCCTTTTCCAACGCCTACTAAAATATATTGTTGAGCATCTGGCGCATATAGCTCACTGATTGAACCAGCTTCTCCTGTAAATTTTCTCGTTTCACTAAAATATCTTGCTACATCATTTTCAAGAAAATTTGTTAATACCGTTCCTTCTTCTACAAATAATAGAAGGCTTTTGTTTAACTCTATCTTTTGTTTCAAAATAAATTCCATTTTATTACCTCTCCCTTTTTAAGTGTACTTAATTATTTTTAATTATAACATGAAGCCCAGTGAATTGCTCCTTGTCTTTCAAAAAATATTATTCCTTTCAAGAATAAAATCTCATTAATATTGAAATTTTATATACAAAAAAACAGATTTCATCTATTGTATAAGTTTAAAAAAACTATATCAAAAGAAATCTGCCTACTAACTTATCTTATTAAATTACTTAAAAACAAAAAAAACTGATATCAGTCAGTTTAAAAGTACTCTTGATCGGGAAGACAGGATTCGAACCTGCGACCCCTTGGTCCCAAACCAAGTGCTCTACCAAGCTGAGCTACTTCCCGTCTTGCAATGCACTCAACAGGAGTCGAACCTGTAACCGCCTGATTCGTAGTCAGGTACTCTATCCAATTGAGCTATGAGTGCAACATTTAATGCCGAGGACCGGAATCGAACCGGTACGGTAATCACTTACCGCAGGATTTTAAGTCCTGTGCGTCTGCCAGTTCCGCCACCCCGGCAACATTAAAATGTTAAAGCGGAAAAC
>NZ_JAGN01000032.1 GCF_000526675.1 Atopobacter phocae ATCC BAA-285 | reverse complement strand
CTACCCGCGTTGTAAAGTCTCGTTCATAATAGCCATTTCTTTGACTCTGACGACTTTCGGATCGTTCATAGTCATCAGCCTGGATATATTCTGTTCGCTGATTTTCCATCAACTGGTTGAACACTGTTGTCAAAATGTTTTTAGACACATCATCTTTTACCGAATGTTCAATAATGCTTTGAACCTCTTCGCTATTCAGTGTAAAATGTACTTGGGTCATATAAAGTCCTCCTGGGTAGGTTTTCTGGTAAAAACATTGTACCGTAAAAGGAGCTTTATATGGCCTTTTATCTTTTACACAATTATATGGACTTTATCCTGATAACTAATAAGTAGTTATTACTTTCTAAGTTCTTGGAAGCATTGTTTTTTCTTGATGAATTGAAGTAATAGCTGGATTAGGTATAACTAGTTCCGGTTCAACTGGATTTGATACAATCGGATCTATGGAATTATCGTGATTAAAACGAGTATAGCGTTCAAGAGCATTAGCTGTTTGTTTTGCTTTTCTTTTATCGAATGATTCAAATAAAGGACTAACTTCACTTTTTGTCGGTTGACTAATCGTGATAGTCTCGTTGTTATAATTATCTTTTGATATAATTGTACTTAAAAACGTAATTGAAACTTTCCATGACGTTTGACTAAGCTTTCAATAGCTTTTGGAATATTTGAATGACATAATGATGCTTTTTTGTTAAGTCTTATTGAGTGTAGCTTAAATAAGGTAAAATTTAAATAAAGCCTTCTATACAGGGCGATATTATAATTAAAAGATGTATTTGATTATATAATAAAATATTTTTCTGAATTAAAATAAGGAGATACTAAATGAATCTAGAACACTTAAAAGAATTAGTCCAACACGCTTTTGATGAATTAAAGCAAAATCAGTCAGAGATTTCTTATAAACAACTGGTTGACTTTCACGCACAACATAAATATTTGTACTTTTGTTATAACGTGTCGGGAAAGACACAACTGGGTCGTATTGTCGCCAACTCTTCAAAAGAATCTGTAGAGCGAGTATATGAACGTTATGAAGCGGAATTGAAGCAAGTATTAAATAGCGATATCTCGAATGGCCGAGTTGTTAACGCATTGGCTCATATGGCCGGCTATTTCAAAAAAGATTTATCGACTGAAGAGCGTCAAGCATTAATGGATCGAATCGAACGACTAGCTAATCAGTTGGAAGATTTACCCTTAGTTTTAGCACAAATCCATGCGTATGCCGTACAATATCATCAAACATATATTGCACAACAACGAATCTTTGATTTAATCAAATAATCGGATAAAGGAAGCCCTTGTAGAACTACAAAAGTATGAGAACATCCCATTATCCCATGTTGATTCAACAAGCAAATGAGTTTGTCTGTTAAGTTTGGTGTATTAAAATAAATAAAAGAGAACGTTATAGAAAAGAGATGA
This sequence comes from Atopobacter phocae ATCC BAA-285, assembly GCF_000526675.1. GTDB lineage: Bacteria > Bacillota > Bacilli > Lactobacillales > Aerococcaceae > Atopobacter > Atopobacter phocae. The sequence goes on along the minus strand of NZ_JAGN01000032.1, from coordinate 19,176 downwards.
CAGCTATGCAAGAAGTCAAAAATATCATTATCGGATTTGGAAAAGCAGGCAAAACGTTGGCCGCGTTATTCGGTCAAAAAGGAGAAGCTACGGTTCTCATTGAGCAATCACCGGTGATGTATGGTGGGACATGTATTAATGTCGGATGTATTCCATCGAAATTTTTAATCACACAAGCAGAACGTCGTCGATTTAGTGAAGTTGATCCGACAAGTTATTATCAAACAGCCATTCAAAATAAAAAAACATTCATTCATCAATTGAATCAAGCTAATTACAATAAAGTCGATCAATTTGATCACGTAACGATTGTGGATGGACGGGCTCATTTTGTGGATGAACATACAGTGGCTGTCGATACCGCAACAGGTGAACAACGTTACACTGGTGAGCGTATTTTTATTAATACAGGAGCGACACCTTTTATACCGGCTGTTCCAGGCTTAGAATTAAGCGAACGAATTCATACCAGTGAAACCTTGATGAATCTCGACAAGCTGCCTGAAACGTTGACAATAATCGGTAGTGGATTTATCGGATTAGAATTTGCATCGATGTATCAACAATTCGGTTCACAAGTTACCGTAATTGATACGAAAGCACGCATCTTACCACGTGAAGATGAGGATGTGGCAGAAGCGGTAAAAGAGCGACTAGAAGAGTTAGGCGTTCAATTCATTGGAGAAGCTGAACTCAAACAAGTAGATGAAACGAAGCAAGGTGTGACGATTCGTTATAATCAAGCGGGAACAGAACATACACTAATGGCTACCCATGTGTTAGTTTCAACTGGTCGTCGAGCGAACGTAGCAGAATTAGCTCTTAATCAAGCAGAGATTGCATTAAGTGAACGTGGTACGATTCCAGTGAATGAAACGTTACAAACAGCCCAACCGCATATTTTTGCATTAGGTGATGTCAACGGTGGCCCGCAATTTACTTATGTCTCATTAGATGATTTCCGCGTGATAAAAAATTTCTTATATGGTGATGGAACGTATACGACGAATGAACGTATGAGTATCGCAACAGCTACCTTTATTTCACCGCCGTTAGCGCAAGTCGGACTGAGTGAAAAACAAGCGAAAGCGCGTAATCTACCCGTTCAAGTCGCTAAATTATCAGCGCAAATGATTCCGAAAGCAAAAATATTAGGCGATACGACAGGATTTTATAAAATATTAGTCCATAAAGAAACGAAAGAAATTGTTGGTGCAACACTCTTTTCACAAGAAGCGCATGAAGTGATTAATTTAATTGCAACGGTGATGCAAACGAAACAACCCTACACCGTTTTGCGTGATCAAATGTATACTCATCCAACGATGGCAGAAGGATTGAATGATGTATTAGGACAAATCACCATCGCTTAATTAATAAATACACGATGAAATAGAAAAAAGCAGCTTGATTTTCGTTCAATGAAACGAAAGTCAAGCTGTTTTTATATAGTCGAATCGATAGACGGCTAATCATTCACTTAAATTGTTGATGTTGTTCAAATAAATCAGCAACAGCGAGTAATAAATCTTCACGTCCTTTTGCGGCAATGAATTGTACACCCAATGCTAAACCATCAGCGGTTCGGTGAGTAGGTAGGCTGATTGCTGGCTGTCCCGTTAAATTCGCTTGTTGAGTAAATGGAGTCAAATCAAGACTCTTTGCAAACATTTGCCAGATTAACGCTTGTTGATTATCAACCGACAATTTATCCATCTGACGAAGTTGTTCTTGAATCGCTAGTGGGACATCTAATTGCCCGTGAAGTGGAGCGACATCTGCCGTAGTCGGTGTCAGTAACAAGTCATATTGAGTATGAAATTCAGCCATTTGGCGACTGTACTCATCCCAAGTAGCCAGTACTTGCGTATAACGTTTGGCGGGAATGTGTTGACCACTTTGATAAATGGCCCAAGTCATTAATTCCATATCCTGTATGGTGAGAGGTCGTTGATACATTTTTTCAATGCCATCAAACATAGCGGCTGTTTCTACCGAGTTCATTAAATAGTACGATTGCATTGCGCTTATTCCGTCAATAATTGGAGTATCTAAGACAATCACGTCATGACCTTGACGTTCTAGGAAACGAGCGGCTATTTGCACCGCTTGAATGGCTTCGTCACTTACCACGCCTCCTACAGGTGATTGAGTACATACGGCCACCTTTAATGGACGATTGATCGGTTGGGACAAGGCCTGTTGACTCAGACGAGGAACAATGAACGGACTTTCCATTTGTTTAACTTGAAAGTGTTTCAATAGGGTACGTGTATCACGAACGGATTGAGTGAGTGCAAATTGAACGGAAGCTCCTTGCCAACCACGATAAGAACGAGGGCCAACCGGAATACGGCCACGAGTCGGTTTTAGTCCGATGAGCCCGTTAAAAGAAGCGGGAATACGAATCGAACCACCCCCATCACTCGCTGGAGCTAAAGGTGAAATACCTGAAGTCACTAAAGCCGCTGCACCACCGGACGAACCGCCAGCATTGCGGCGCACATCATCCGGTAAATTAACCGGACCAAATAATTGACTATCACTAATATTTTTAAACCCAAATTCCGGCACAGAAGACCGACCGACAATAATAAATCCCATCGCTTCTAAGCGTTGAACATAATAATCGGTGTGCGTGGCACGTGCTTGTTGAAATAATTTGGAACCAAGTGTATCGGGATCGCCTTCCCGTTGTTGACCGAGATCCTTTAAGAAAATAGGAACCCCAGCAAACGGCTCATTAGTAAACGACCGTGTGGTTGCTTCGTGAAGCGCTTGTTCAAAACGTGTACTAGTAATGGCATTGAGGAGGGGATTGATTTGTTCTACGCGCTTCATCGTGTGTTGAATCAATTCAGCGGGTGAAACTTGTTTCGACCGAACTGCTTCGGCCATTTGTGTAGCATCTTGAAATGACATCGAATCGTTCCTTTCTATATAAAGGGATGGGTAAACGATTAAAGTACAATCGCATGGATTGTCGTTTGTTTACCTTGAGTATATCGAATGAAATGTCTATCGACAAGTTAATGAGTACAAGTTAATGCGCGACTTAAATAATTCTGACTTGAATAAGGGAACGTAAGTTCGTATAATGAGTAAGAGAAAAGAAAGGAGATTTCACATGAGCTTGATTGATTATAGACGAGAACCTCGGGCGGATATTGCTTTTTTTGATATTAAATCATTCTACGCCAGTGTGGAATGTGTCGAACGAGGCTTGCATCCCCTCACGACCTCCCTTTGTGTGATGAGTCGTGCGGACAATTCGAAAGGATTAATTTTAGCGAGTTCACCTACTTTCAAACGTGTTTTCGGACGAAATAATGTCGGACGAGCGTATGACTTGCCCTTTGATATTGACACGAGGCGCTTTCGCCCGCATATTGCAAGACAACAAGGGATTCAGATGACGCCGGCATATATTCGGTGGATTGAAACGTGGGCGAAACGCACAGTAATTGTTCCCCCACGAATGGGATTATATATTGAACGGAACATGGCTATTCAACATGTTTTAAAACGCTATGCCCCCGCGAGTGATATTTTACCGTATTCGATTGATGAAGGATTTATTGATCTCACGCAATCGCTGAATTATTTTGTCCCCGACCAAAGTTTGTCTCGGCGCAAACGCCTTGATTTGGTTTCTAGTCATCTCCAACAAGCCATTTGGACCGAAACAGGTGTCTACGCAACAGTGGGAATGAGTAATGCCAATCCACTGTTAGCGAAATTGGCGCTAGATAACGAAGCAAAAAATACGCCAACAATGCGAGCAAATTGGTCGTATGAAGATGTTCCAACGAAAGTGTGGCAACTCCCTCAATTGACGGACTTTTGGGGCATCGGTGCACGAACGGCTAAACGATTAAATAAGTTGGGAATTTATACAGTGAAAGAATTAGCTCACGCCAATCCTGATCGACTCAAAAAGGAATTTGGGGTCATTGGTGTACAACTATTTTTCCACGCGAACGGTGTGGATGAAAGTAAAGTGTCCGAACCCTATCGACCCAAAGGCAACGGACTAGGAAATTCACAAATTTTACCGAAAGATTATGTTGATCAACGCGGAATTGAACTCGTTTTAGCGGAAATGGCCGAACAAGTAGCCATTCGATTACGTAAACGCCATCGCAAAACGACTAACGTAGCTATCCACGTAGGTTATTCCCGAGATGAGGAAAAACGAGGCTTACGTGCAAGCCGAAAAGTCGATCCAACGCAAAATACGAAGGAACTCATTCAACATGTCTTAGCATTATTCCGTCAAAAATATGATGGAGGTGCCGTCCGACGCATTAGTGTACGATATAGTGGGCTAGTCGATGAGTCGTATACAGTCTTTACATTATTTGATGATGTCGAAGCGATTGATCGAGCGAACCATTTAGATCGAACCGTTGACCAAATTCGTGAAAAGTATGGATATCTTGCGCTCCAAAAAGCCACCGCTTTATGTGAAGATTCAAGAAGTATTGCACGAAGTCGTTTAATTGGTGGTCATTCGGCAGGCGGATTGGATGGGTTAGAATGAGTGTCGATCGTAGCTACTTACCATATCGTTCGGCTCAAATGTATCAAGATCGCAAAATGGCGAAGTGGATGGGCTTTTTCTTATCGGAGCATTCAACTGCGTTACATCGGCCAAATCACACAGGTGACTCGAATGCAGAACTATCGTTGGAAGAGAAAGTACTATTGTGTCAACAAGCCTATGTGAATCAGTTGGTGATTGACGTGGTGATTCAATCGGACCGACAATGGATGGAATGGACGGGGCAGATTACAACTTTACAGACAACCACTATCGGTTTTCAAACGACACACGGGCATTACGTATTGGAACTAAAAGATATTGTAACCATTAGTTTAGCGGAGGCAGACGAAGATGACGAGCAAACGAATTATGACGACGGACGCACAATTTGATTATTTTAGCGAAAATTACCATCAGTTTGAACGGGATTTCTATGCCGTTTCTAATTTAGCAATTCCTTTGACTTTTTTGAGTGAGGATATTCTACGTATGATGGCACAAGGTCAGAAGCATTATTTTAAACTCAATCGGACAAATGCGAAGGACTTCAAAGATCATTACTTTGTTTTTCGAGTAGAGACGCTTCATGAAACACCACATGTAAGGGTGTATAAATATGTGGGCCATACAACAAAGAGTGATACATAAAAATGGCACGAAAAAATTGATTTAACCTATTTTTAACGTATGACAGAATAAATAGATTACAACGATTAAGCATTACATTTTAAACACTCAATAATGTTTAAAATATGGAAAAATCCACTGATTAGATTTTGGTTTATCTAGTCAGTGGATTTTAGTTTAATATAATTATTTTATCAGTAACTAAAGAGAGTCATAGCGCGATTAATATTTTTTAGAAAAAGAGATAGCACGTGTTATCAAGTAAGTAACTAATCCAATTCCCATGGTCAATAAAGAACTTGCGATACCAAGTGAAGTAGTTTCACCTGTCTGAGGTAAAGCAGCTTGACGGTGAGTTGAGTGATTTGTCGCTGGTTGACTGGCTTTTGACTGTTCAACAGGTTTCACTTCTTTTTCTTGCTTGATTTGTGGCTGTTTCGGTTGTGATAGCTCGCTTGTATCCGTTGACGGTTTAATTGATTCAGCCGGTTGACTCGGTTGAACTAACGGTTTGACCGAATCTGATGCTTGAGTTGTTTCATCTTTTTTATCTAGGGCTGAAGAATCTTTTTCTTCTGAGGATGGTTCAGATTCTTTTTCCGGTAGATCGCTATCTTTTTTATCTGACGAAGGATTTTCTTCTTTTGTGTTAGGTTCTTCTTTCTTGTCAGTTTCTTTTTCTGAATGAGGTGCCACAGTTGAGTCATCTTTATCTGACTGATTAGGGTCAGTTGATTCCGTTTCATGTTCAGGCTCTTTCGGCTGTGGTATCACATGATTTTTAGTTGAATCGTTTGCACCAGGTTGTGTTTTTTCATTGTCATCCGTTTGGTCAGTTGGTGTTTCAGCTGACGGTTGGTCAACGGATGGTTTAGAAGTGTCTGGTGTTTCCCCATTGGTATGATCGTTAGAAGATTCGTCTTTCGTTTCATCGCCATGTGGGGTTGGATACGTTTGAGTATCTGTGTTGTTTGGTGTTTCTTTTAGTTGAATGTTAGGGTCTGCAATTTGTATCGCTTTGAGCGCTTGCTTCACTTGGTCTGAATGAACGATAAATTGTGTCGCTGGTTGCTCGCCTAAATCAAAGCTATCCTTTTTTAATTGAACAGATGGATGCTGTAAGTCGATTTCTTTTAGTTCGGTTGGTTTAGCTGTTCCACCGACAAAATTACTTGGAATCGTCTCAATTCCTTTACCAATCGATAGTTTTTGTAGTTTAGGCACATTGTATAGCGTGTATTCCGAAACGTCTGTTACGCTATCGGGAATCGTTAATTCTTCTAACGTATGATTGTCATAGAAAGCTAATTTACCAATCGATTTTAATGTTTGCGGTAATTCTAAATGGTTTAAATTCGTCAATCCTCTAAAGGCAAAAGCGCCAATTTTTTCTAAACCGTCATTTAACTTAATTTCATGAAGATAGATGCTTCCTTTAGTAGTAGAAAAGGCATCATCTTTTATTTCTTTTAGTGTAGCTGGTGCTGTATATGTTTGTTCATTTTTAAAGACTGGGTATTTAATCAAAACAGTTTGATCGTGATTATATAAAACACCTTTATCGGATTTATATTTTTGATTCCCTGCTTCAACGTCAATTTGTTTAACGAAAGAATATTTAAATACATCTTCGCCCAATTTATTTAAAGATTTTGGCAAGGTGATATGGTCTAAATGTTCAGTGCTGGCAAAGGCATTATGACTAATAACTTCAAGTTTTGAAGCTTTAGGAATCGTAATATCTTCTAACTCAGAGAAGTCAAATGCGCGCGTACCAATGTACTCTAAACTTTTCGGTAAACTAATTTTTTTAATAGAAGAATATTGAAAGGCTTTATCTTCAATTTTCGTTAATTTACTACTTTCTGGCGTTTCAAAGACGACATCTTTTAACATTTTACTGCCCATGAAGGCTTCTTTTTTAATAGTTGTAATGCTCGTAGGAAGAGTGACACGTGTTGGCTGAACCGTCGAAGTCGTTGCGCCATCTTCTCCTTCAAACGCCGCAAAAGCTTTTTCACCTACCGTAGTAACTTGGAAAGTAATGTCGTTATGAATAATGGTACTTGGAATATTAATGTATTTTTCTGACGAGGTAATCGGTTGTGAGCCATCGCCAATTTGAATCGTACCGGCATGTTTATTTTGGTCAATTGATAGTACTTTATAAGTGATGCCTTCGTGTGTAAACGTATCACCAATTTTAGCGACGGATGTAGCGCTCGGTGTATCAGCAAAAACGATGTGTGAATTCGTCGCAACCGGCATAGCGGTCAATACAAGCATACTAGAAGCAATGGATAAAATTGTTTTCGGTTTGTTTAACATATAAGACTCCTTAAATCATATTGAAATGGCCATTTCTAGTATTTTGTGAAGTTAACTTTGAAATGAGTATAATATAAGATGAACATCTTTTCAATAAAAAAATTAAGCATACTTAAAAACTTAAAAATTAAAAGTGTTTTCATTCCTTATATTCAAATTTGATTAGCAGAGGTGGAATTGATACAATGTGGACAAAGAGCGTCTCGTTGGTGAAAGGAGAGCATGATGAAACAAGAAAAATCGCAACCTAATATCGATATTCAAGCGTTAAAAGATAGTGGCTCGAAATGGTTATTCATCGTTGCGCTAATAGCAACTGCTGCCCAACTGTATGATTGGCTAGTCTTAGGCAAAAATCCTCTCAATTGGCAAATGGGAGTGAGTCTTTTATCTTTAGTGTATACAAGTGTTCAAATATTTTTATTAAAACGTAAATAAACAAGAAAAACCTTTACCCGATGGAAGTCGAGTAAAGGTTTTTTGGTGAAATCATTATTTAGTTAAAGTAGGTTGTTGATAACTTTTACGATTCATGAAGTATAGCACTGTACAGATTAAAGGAACAACACCTGCAATCAAGTAAAGCTCTCTAAATGAAACGATATTTCTTAGACTACCTAGTAGGAATGGTCCAATTCCAAGACCTAAGTCAAGTCCGATAAAGTATGTTGATAATGCTGTACCAAAGCGGTGTTCATTTAACCCTTTAATACTTACCGCTTGACCATTTGACATAAATGTACCATAACCTAAACCGATGAATGCCCCTGCCGTTAATAGCATTGGACTATTCGTTGTGAAACTTAAAACGAATAAACCAGCTGCTAAGAATAAATAGCTTGGGTACATCACGTACTGTTCACCACGATCATCGAAGATGCGTCCGCTAAGTGGACGGGTAAAGGTAATAACCAATGCATAAACAACGAAGAAGAATGAACCGGCTTCTACTAAGTTAATGACTTTTGTATAAGATGATAAGAAAGCAAGAACACTAGAATAAGCAAATCCCATTAGGAAAGCAATAAATGAAATGAAGATTGCTTTATGTTCGATAAAGCTACTGAATCCCCATGACTTAGATTGAGCTAATTGATGTTCGTTTAATACAATATTCTTAACTGGGAACATGAATGAGCTGACTAAAACAATCAATACTAATGCAATCGCAAAGTAGATAATCCAGTGGAAGTCTACTAAGTTCAATAAGATCATTCCGATAAATGGCCCAATAGCTGCCGCTAAACTAGTACTTAAACCGTAGTAGTTAATTCCCTCACCACGTTGTGCAGGTGGGATGTACGCTGTAACAATTGCGTTGGTTGCTGTTGACACAACACCATAGCTTAATCCGTTTAATAAACGAACGAAATATAACATACCCATTGAAGGAATATAAAGGTAAGCAATCGTACTAATTAAATAAAAAATAGCTCCCCCACGTAAAACTAATCGACGGCCGAAAACCTCTAATTGTTTCCCTATAATAAGTCGTGCGATTAATGTACCTAAAATATAAATGCCTGATGCTAATCCCGCTTGACTTAAACTGGCTTGAAGTGTATTTTGTGCGATAACGGCAATGATAACCATTAACAAGTAATAAACTAAAAACACAATAAAGTTGATTAAAGTAATACCAATAAAATATTTGTTAAACAGTTTGTCTGGCATGATGTGTTAATCCTTCCTTTTTTAAATAAAATAATTAATGGAAAGAAAAGCAGCGCCTCAATTGCTCAACTTATAATCGAAGGGGGAAAGTTGTGAGGATGCAATTCTTTTCATTAATTTCATGAAAAATTATAACGGAAATGAAGATTTTGTGAAATGACAATGGTATAATACAAATAACATTAACGCATGTCATTAACATTTGTTAATGGATAGAATGAGGAATAAAGGTGGAAAAATAATGGAAGATGTAGCGAAAGAGTTAGATCCACGTGCACTAATTAAATACATTGAACAAAAGGATTTACCGGTAGTTACTAAAGAATATCATCGTTATTTAACATTTGAAGGAATGGAAGATCCATACACGTATGTGCTAAAAGATGGTATCGTTAAAACAAGTGTAATAGCTAATCACGGGCAAGAATTTAATTTTCGTTATGTAAAAGATATTGAAGTCATTTCGATTTTACGGGATGAGTATTCACAATTTATTAATTCACCGTATAATGTTCGGGTAGAATCGGAACAGGCATCATTTTATCAAATGGACCGAGTAGAATTTTGGAATGATATTAATGCAAATCCAGATTTGCAACGCTATATTAAGGATTTCTATCATTTTCGTTTATTGTCAACGATGCGTAAAATGCAGCAAATGTTGACTAATGGCCGCTTAGGAGCCATCTGTACACAATTACTCGATTTAGCTCACTTATTTGGAGTGGAGACGTCAAAGGGAATACTCATTGATTTTCCTATCACAAACGAAGAATTAGGGAAATTTTGTGGCATTTCGACAGCGAGCAGTGTGAGTCGTATTTTGAAGCAGTTAAAAGACATGGGAATTATTCAAGTGCATCAACAACGAATTTATATTTTAAAAATGGACCAACTAAAAGATTATGTGTTATTTTAATAGAAGAAACAGATAAATAGAAGATAAAGAAAGAGGGAGAACTATGTTAATTTATATTGCAGGAGCAGGAGCAATGGGGTCACGATTTGGCTATCAATTACATCGTGCAGGACAAGACGTGATTTTACTGGATGAATGGGATGCGCATATTCAAGCGATTCAAACGAATGGCCTAGTAATAGAAGGTGATCGAACAGATACAGTTCATTTACCGATTATGCGTCCAAGTGAAGCGACTCAACCAGCCGATTTAGTCATTTTATTGACAAAAGCTATGCAATTACCACAGATGTTACAGTCTATTCAATCGGTAATTAGTGAGCAGACACAAGTATTATGTCTATTAAATGGATTAGGACATGAAGAAGTAATTGAACAATATGTACCACGTGACCAAATTATGATGGGTGTAACGATTTGGACAGCCGGATTAAAAGGACCGGGTATTGCGCATTTAGCAGGTACAGGAGCTGTTAACATTCAAAGTTTAGCAGCAAATGGCAAAGCACGTGCTGAAGAAATCGTCGACGTGATGAACCAAGCTGAATTAAATGTTACGTATGATGACGATGTTATTCCATCGATTTGGCGCAAAGCTTGTGTGAACGGTACAATGAATTCGACTTGTGCATTATTAGATTGTACGATCGGAGAATTATTTGCCTCTGAATCCGGACAAGCACTAGTCAATCAAATCATTCATGAGTTCGTTGTGGTGGGCGAAGCAGAAGGGGTTCAATTAAACGAAGAAGAGATTTCAAAATATGTGTATCATACAGCAGAAATCGCTAAACATCACCACCCATCGATGCATCAAGACCTGGTTCAAAATAATCGTTTAACTGAAATTGATTTTATCAACGGAGCAGTTCATCGTTTAGCAGAAAAAAATGGCTTGGCTGCACCATACTCACAACAAATCACACAAATGATTCACGCGAAAGAAAATATTTTAGGAATTAAATAAAGATATAGATGAAGTGATTCATATGGAAGAAAATAAAGAAGTAGCTCTTAATCGAGCTACTTCTTTATTTTAAATCAGATTTTTTATTCAATGAAGATCGCACTATTTGAATGGCGAGCATAATATTTAAAAGACTATTAGAATCGTTCAAGTTAACCTGAAGAATATTTTCGATTTTTGATAGTCGGGCTCGTAGTGTATTTTTATGGATATATAGTTGTTTACTTGTTTCTAATATAGAAAAATTATTATCTATATATTTTTCTAGGGATAACAGTAAGCTCCCATTATTAGTATTATCATAATTTTTTAATGGGTAGATGTAAGACTTTAACATTTCGTCAATTAAAAGATTATTAATTTGACCAAAATTATTTGAAAACAATTTTACTATTCCTAAATCGTTATATTTTTGTATACGATTAGTTGAAGAAGATTTTGAATATTCAAGATGTTTGAGTGCGGATAAGGCTTCATTATAAGCTAGTTTTAAATCATCTATTCTTTTTGCTTCGCTTATACCAATTAATATATTAGAAAATTTAAAATGATTAAAAATATTTTTAGCAGAATTGTAAGAATATTCTGAATTATTAGGAATAAGGACTAACCAATAATTATTTTTGAAGAAAATCAGATTGGTTTTTACTATCGATTGAATAGTTTTTTTCGTGTTTATTAGTTTATCATAATGATTCATTGAAATGTTTTTATCAGATGAAGATGGTATAAAAATTAATAACAAATCATAGAATTCATGTAGCCTTTCTCCGAGCATAAGCTCATATTCTCTTTTTTTAGAATTCGATACACTGCTTAGATTGAGTAAATCTTCCAAAATAATATTACGGTAATGTAATTGTCCAGATTCAATTTCATGATTAATAACTTGTTTTAACGAATAGATGCTAGAAATAGTTATAAGTTTTGAAATTGAAAAAGGATCAATAATCCTGGCGTTAGAATTTGATTTTAATAACACATAATTTTTATTTTTAAAATTAGAGTAGAATGGGAACACAAAAAAATAATTTGTTTTCTCATCATGTTTTTGATTAAATACATTCCCATATACCTTAAATCCATCAATATCTATTCCAATAGGGATAGTTGATTCTTGAATATATTCCTTTAAACTTCCTAACTGCAACCAGTTAAAATTAGAGGAATAGTCTTTTAGATTACCTTCGTCATCTAAGATAGCGATTGTTAAGTCTGATACATATTGAGTAGAATCGCATAAATTGTTTATAGACTTATTTTTATATAAATAATGAATAAGAGTTTGGTGAAATTCATGATTTTGTTTGTATTTTTCAATTTGAATAATTGAAATTTTATTTTGAATAGAGCTTATAACTTCACTCCATGGATATTGATTATCAATAAAAATTATTGGTATGTTTTGATCTAGTAAATATCTGATAGAATCTTGAGAAAGATGTTCTTTAAATTTTTTTTTTGAAATAATTCCAGCAATTTTGTTTTCCTTTAATTTTTTTAAAAATTTCACATTGACATGTGTTTCCATAAAAAAACCGATTATGAGTAATTCGTTTGTACGTACCCAATTATAAATACTAGGTAGATCCATTATTGTTACAGCTTCTACATCATTATTAATTGATATAGGATTAGCTATCAAATCAGAATTTTGAAAAACTTTAGTGGATAATATATCTTTTACTTTTATAGAATTCATAAACTGCCCCCCTGCATACTATTGTATAAAGAAACAATGAAAACGCAAACATTTTGTTCTTTTGTACAATGCTTTTTTGGAGAGTAACTTGCTAAGATTAAATCAATAAAAGAAAGGAGATGTAAGAAAATGAGACATCAATTTAAGGGAGAAGATTTTCTAGCATTTAAAGATATGACGAAAGAAGAGATTTTATTTATAACGGATTTATCATTGGATTTTAAAAAGAAATGGGTGAGTCGAGAATCTCATGAGTATTTAAAAGGGCAAGTATGGGCTGCTTTGTTTGAAAAGAATAGTACAAGAACAAGAAATGCTTTTGAAAGAGCTGCAGCTGATCTAGGAGTTAAAGTAGTTTATTTGCGCCCAGATGAAATGCAAATGACAAGAGGAGAACCTCTAAAAGATACAGCACGTATTTTAGACAGATATTTTGATGGTTTATTTATTAGAACTTTTGGACATGAGATTGTTGAACAATGCGCATATTGGATGAAGAATCCTGTGATTAATGGTCTAACAGCGTTAGAGCATCCAACTCAAGGTATAGCTGATTTGATGACGATTAAAGAGAAAAAAGGTAAATTTGAAGGCTTAAAGATGTGTTATTCAGGAAATCTTTATAATGTAGCATATACAACGATGATTTTTTGTGCAACATTAGGAATTGATTTATCAATTGCGTGTCCTAAGGGATTAGAGCCTGACGAAAAAATTTTAGAAGAAACTATGAAAAGAGCCAAAGAATCGGGTGCAAAAATTGAATTAACACAAGATTTTGATAAAGCTCTTGAGAATGCGGATATTGTTTATGGTATGTCTCAGTATAGTATGGGACAAAGTGAAGAAGAGATAGAATACTTAAAGAAAGCTTTTAAACCTTATCAAATTAACGCTGAAGCAATGAAAAAAGCAAAATCAGATGCGATTTTTATGCATTGTTTACCAGCGCATAGAGGAGAGGAAGTAACAGATGAAGTGATGGAATCAGATCAATCCGTAATATTTGATGAGGGAGAAAATCGAATGCATTCAATAAAAGCTATTTTAGCTGCTGTTGCAAATTAATAGAAGATAAGATTGTGAGGAGTATATATGCAGAAGACGAAGAAGTTCAAATCACCTAATACATATGTAATAATTTTTACATTGATATGTATTATGGCTCTTTTGACTTGGATTATTCCTGGTGGAAAATATCAAATTGATGAATCAGGTAGAACTATTGCAAATACTTATACAAGAGTAGCAGCGAATCGCCAAGGATTGTACGACGTTATAATGGCACCAATTATAGGCATGGTCGGAAATGATGAAATTTCTGGTGCCATAACTATTTCTTTAAATGTGATGTTATTTGGAAGTTTTTTAGAAATGATGGATAGTACTGGTGCAATTAATATAATGTTAAAAGGTATCGCGAATAAGTATCGATCTAATTATTATGTACTTATTACAGTTTTGACATTTATTATGGGGATCTTTGGAACAGTTCAAGGAGCATATGAAGAAGGCTTTGTATATTTGTTAATGTTTTTACCAATAATTTTGGCGTTAGGACTCGATACGGTAGTTGCTTTAATGATTGTCATATTTGGAACGCAAGCTGGTTGTGCTGCTTCTATAGTTAATCCATTTTCAACAGGAATAGCATCAGGGATAGCTGGAATCAGCCCGGGTGAGGGAATAGTTTTTAGAGCTGTATCCTTTATTGTGTTGTTGTCACTTGTTTCTCTTTTAATTTGTCAGTATGCAGCAAAAATTAATAAAAATCCACAAATATCAGTTCAATATTACAGAAGAACAAAAGATATAACAGAGTTTGTTGGAGATGAATTAGGATCAAATAAACTTTCTAAAAAGCAACAAAAAGTATTTTATATTTTTATTTTAACATTTACGATTATGATTATTTCTTTGATACCGTGGACTTCTTTGAATCAAAATTGGACTATTTTTGAAGATATAACTAGTTGGCTAAATAAATCTTCCTTTTTTGGAACAGTACTTGGAAGCGATTTAGTTCCGTTTGGAGAGTGGTACTTTAATGAAATAAATGGACTATTGATTATAATGACAATAATTGTTGGATACATAATGGAATATAACATTGATAAAACAATAAATATATTAATAAAAGGGGCATCAGGTCTTGTTTCTACGGCATTTATTGTGCCTTTAGCAAGAGGAATTCAAGTTATTATGACTAACGGAAATATCACTGCAACGGTATTGAATTTTTGTGAAAAAACTTTAGGAAGTTTACCTCCATTATTATTCGTTTTAATATGCTTTGTTGTGTATATTGTTTTAGCGGCCTTTATACCTAGCTCAACAGGATTGGCTGCGGCAACAATGTCAATAATGGCTCCTTTAGCAGTTTTTGCAGGGACAAATGAATCAACCATGGTTCTGATTTACAATTTTGCATTAGGATTAGTAAAAATGATTATGCCAACATCGATTATAGTTATGACATGCATACAAGCAGTTCATGTTAATTATGGAAATTGGATTAAGGTTAGTTGGAAGTATGTTTCTCTAGTATTCATCTGTAGTGCTACATTGTTGTTATTGAATATATTTTTAACATTATAAAAGGAGAGATAAAAATGTCGAAAGTTAATTATGTTTCAAATGCATATAATGAATTAAAAGAAGTTTTGGTTTGTTCACCTAAATATTATAAATTTAATGCTATTAATGAAATTACAAAAGGATGGATGGATAAGGGTGAGATTGAAAAAAACGACCAAATGGTAAAAGAATGGAATACTTTGATTAAAGCCTATGAGGAAAATGGTGTAAAAGTTCATCAGATGAATCCATTGAAAGAGCTTGAAGTACAAACTTTTTCAAGAGATTTTGGAGCGATGATCAAAGAAGGAGCAATTATTGGTAAATTTAGACATCCAGCAAGACAAGGAGAAACAAAAGTATATGAACAAAAGTTAAAAGAATTAGGAATTCCAATAGTTGCTAGATGTAACGCTGGATGTTTTGAAGGCGGAGATTTTTGGATGATTGATGAACACACTTTAGCATTTGGATTAGTGGATCGAACTGATAAAGCGGGTGTTGATAATCTTAGAGAACAACTGGAGAAGTTTGGTTATACAGTAGTAGGTGTTCCTGCACATCCAGACAATTTACATTTAGATATGATATTCAATATTGTAGCAGATAAAATATGTTTAGCAGCAACCGATGAATTACCTTATCAATTTATAGAGATGTTAAATAGACGTGGTTTTAAGATTATTCATGTACCAAGTGAATTAGTTTTCAAGCATGGTTGTAATGTTCAAGCTTTAGGAAATGGAAAAGTTTTAGGAATTGAGAATAATACCATGGTTAATGAAGCGATGGAAGCTGAAGGACTTGAGGTTATTAAACTTCCATTAAGTCAAATTTTAAAAGCTGGTGGAGGGCCTCATTGCATGACATATCCTGTAAAAAGAGTATAGGGGGTATTGATATGAAAATTGTTATTTCAGATTATCCAGATTCAATGATGCCAACTCATGAATACGAAAAAGAAGTTCTTATAAATGGATTAGGAAATTGTGAAGTTGTTATTCATGAATATGACGATAAGAAACGCAAAGATTTTCTTGAAATTGTGAAAGATGCTGACGCAATTTAACAGCATTTGTTAATATAGATGCAGAAGTAATGGATTATGCTAAAAAATTAAAAGTAATTTCAATCAATGCTACAGGTTATGACAATGTGGATTTAGAAGAGGCAAATAAAAGAAGCATTGGCGTTTGTCCAGTAGGTGAGTATGCTACTAAGGATGTTGCAGAGTTTACAATTTCTATGATGTTAACTTTAATAAAAAATATGAAAGAATACACTTATGATGTTGAAAAAAATTATAAGTGGAGATATGATTTTCCAAAATCTAATAAAAGAGTTGAAGAAATGACTTTAGGTATTTTTGGATTAGGTAAAATCGGAAAAGAAGTAGCAAAAAAAGCAATAAATTTAGGAATGAAAGTTATTGCTTATGATCCATATGTTAATAGCCTTGAGGAAAAATTAGATGTTCGTATGGTGGATTTACATGAATTGTTGGCAGAAGCCGATGTCATTTCAAATCATATGAATTTAAACGAAACCAACTATGAAATATTCAATTATAAAATGTTTAAAAAAATGAAGAAAAAACCTTATTTCATAAATATGGGACGAGGAGCAAGTATAGTTGAAAATGATTTAGTAAGAGCCTTGGATGAAGAGTTGCTTAGAGGAGCTGGATTAGATTTACTTGCTGATGAAACTCCAAATTTAAAGATTCATCCTTTAGTTGGAAAAGAAAATGTTATCATAACGCCTCATGCTGCCTTTTATACATCGACATCTATTAAAGAATTACAACGAATTTCAACAGAAAACATAGTAAATTATCTAAATGATGAAAAGCAAAAAGTATTTAAGTTAGTAAGTGAGAATTGAAAAAGGAGAGCCAAGCGATATGTACTTGAATCCTTTTTCATTGAGGAGAATATTATGGAGAGAGTTGATAAAAAGGCAAAAATACGTTTTATCATTATGTCAATATTAGGAATATTTTTATTTTTAGTTCCGCTACCTTATAGAAATACATTCACAATACCAATAAGTATTTTAATAGATTTGTTAAAGCAAAAGATACAGTACTATTTGTTAATTCCAAGCGTTATTTTGATGTTCATTAATGTAGTGATGTCAATTTTATATTATTTTAAAGATATCAGTATGATAAAAAATAATAAGATTCTAGAAGAAATTTTTGACAAGAATTTAATATATTTATTAAGTAGAATAATAGGGTTTATTATAACTGCAATGTACACATTAAAATTTGGACCATCTTGGTTGCTTTCAAAAGAAATTGCAGGCACTATGGTGGAGTTAGCTATATCCTTAGTTCCCATACTATGTGTTATTTCTTTAGCAATGCCTTTACTTACAGAGTTTGGGATTATGGAATTTGTTGGGACATTAGTTAGCAAATATATTAGATTTTTATTTAAGGTCCCAGGAAGAGCTGCTGTAGATTTAATTACCTCATGGTTGGGGGCGTCTAATGCTGCAGTGTTGCTTACTAAGCATCAGTACGATAATGGTTACTACACAGGAAAAGAAGCTGCAATAATTATGACTAATTTTTCTTTAGTATCTCTTCCTTTTTGCTATGTTGTTGCAGACTTAATAGGAGTTAGTGATTATTTTTTTTCATTTTATTTGATAGTTACAGTTACAGGGGTTATATTAGCGATAATAATGCCAAGAATTTATCCTTTGTCTAATATTTCAAATACTTATTATTTAGATGGGAAGAAAAAAATAAAAGAAGATGTCCCAAAAGACACACCAAGAATTATATTTGCTCTATCAGAAGCTGCTAATAGAGCAGCAATGGTAACGTTAAAAGGATACCTTACTCAAAGTGTGATTGTTCTTTTGTATGTTTTGTTTGGATTAATGCCAATAATTGTCTGCTGGGGAAGTATTGCATTGCTATTAGTTAACTATACAAACATTTTTTCAGTTATTTCTATTCCAATTAATTGGTATTTAAGAATATTTGGAATTGAAGTTACTAAACAAGTAGGATCAGCTACTTTAGTTGGGTTTGTGGACATGTTTTTACCGCCGCTAATATTGAGCAGTATACAAGACAAAATGATACGCTTTATTATTGGTGCAACATGTCTATTGCAATTGATTTATATGACTGAAGTAGGTGCTATAATAGTAAAGTCTAATGTACCATTAAATTTTAAAGACTTAGTTTTAATTTTTTTAGAGAGAACTATTATAGCACTCCCAATTATAATTTTTTTAACTAAAAAAATAGTTGGATTTTAAAAGGTAATATTATATATAATTATATAACTTTGTGTACTTTATTTGGATAATTATTTTATCCTTAAGTATATGAATAAACTAGTAAATCTGGTAAATATTCTTTATAGGAAAGTGAAGTAATCGGTAGATTGCTTCACTTTTTTATATCTGTTATATATAAATAAATTAATTTCATATTATAAACCAGATCAAATATTAAGTAATTTATTTTTTATAATTTATACAATTAATGAGAAGATAAAGTCCATATAATTGTGTAAAAGATAAAAGGCCATATAAAGCTCCTTTTACGGTACAATGTTTTTACCAGAAAACCTACCCAGGAGGACTTTATATGACCCAAGTACATTTTACACTGAATAGCGAAGAGGTTCAAAGCATTATTGAACATTCGGTAAAAGATGATGTGTCTAAAAACATTTTGACAACAGTGTTCAACCAGTTGATGGAAAATCAGCGAACAGAATATATCCAGGCTGATGACTATGAACGATCCGAAAGTCGTCAGAGTCAAAGAAATGGCTATTATGAACGAGACTTTACAACGCGGGTAG
>NZ_JAGN01000031.1 GCF_000526675.1 Atopobacter phocae ATCC BAA-285 | reverse complement strand
CAATCGGTTAATTGGCGCTGTCCTGATGGACACACATGACGAATGGCTCAGTTCTACAAGAAAGTATATCAAGTTTAACCAGTAAGAGAGTATAGAACATTGTATAGTATTTTACACAAGATTATGGACTTGACTAATGAGAATTTTATAAGAATCATCTATCTAAAAGTGTGTGATTATAATCTACATAATCATTTAATTAATATATAATATTTGCTTTTAGTAACTCGCTGGTTAGCAGATGAATAGTATTGGTAGTTTATGTTTAGGGAATAGCAGTTCTAAATGATTATTAAAACAATCTTAGCATAAAATATTTAAATTTTTACTACTTACGTTTTCAATCAATATCTTCAAGTTATAAACAACTATATATGTTACATTCAATTTATTAATTAAGTAGTTTTAAGTGATGTATAAACTAAAAAACTATAGGAATTGTTAACTGAATTGGTATAAACCACTTATTTTATTGACCTAAAAAAAGTTTAAATGTATACTATATAAGAATGAAAACGTTTTTCAATAATAACAAAAAGGAGTGGAAATTGATGAAGAAATGGTTGGCAATGATGTTAGTAGCTTTAGTAGCGTTTGGTGCGCTAGTAGGGTGTGGTAAAAAGGATGAAAGCAAGAAAGAATCAGAGGCAACAGACGGAAAAATTGTGGTGTATTCTAACTCACTAACAGATGAACGTGAAAAATTCTTAAAAGAAGTAGCAGCTGAAAAAGGATTAGAAATTGAATTAGTTGGTATGGGTGGTAATGACTTATACAACCGTATTATTGCAGAAAAAGATGCACCAATTGCAGACGTGGTATTTGGTATGAATCAAATTTTGTTCAGCCAAATTGCTGATCAAGACATTTTAGAAGCATATGAACCAAATTGGTTAGGCGATGTAGATAGCGATTTGGTCGCAGAATCACACTTGTACTCACCATTACAAGAACAACGAGTGTTTATCGTTTATAACAAAGATAAAATGAACGAAGCAGATGTAGCAAAAGATTGGCAAGATTTAGCAAATAATGATAAGTACAAAGGTAAATACATTGTGCCAGATTCATTAGGTGGAGCAACAGCGAGTGCGATTGTTTACAACATTTTAATGAACTACCGAGATGAAAAAGGTGAAATGGGTATTTCTAAAAAAGGTTGGGACCAATTAGCTAAAGTGTTATCAAATGGAAAAACACCTTCAGAAGGTCAAAACTCAATCGATGCATTAGCAAATGGAGACGCTGATTTCTCATATACATTCTTAAGTAATGTACCAGTAGTTGAAGAAAGCTTAGGTATTAAATTAGGAATCATTGATCCTTCATACGGTGTTCCTCAAACAGTTGAACAAGTTGGTTTAATTAAAAAAGATAAAATGAACGCTAAGGCAAAAGAATTTATCGATTTCTTAGGTAGTGAAGAAGTTCAATCAGAATGGGCAAAACGCTATGGATCAGCTCCAGTAAACAAAAAAGCTCAAGCAGCAACTAACCCACGTATTAACGATATATTGAAAATGACTACACCTCAAAAGAATGACTACAAATTTATTAGCAAACATCTTAGTGAATGGGTAGAACATATTGAACTTAATTTATTAGGTAATTAATGAAGGAGTGTACGTTTTGATAACTTTTAAAGATGTAGAGATTAGGTATGGCGATTTTGTCGCCATTCCTAATTTAAATTTTAAAGTTGAAGAAGGCGAATTTTTTACACTATTAGGTCCTTCTGGTTGTGGTAAATCGACGACTTTACGAGCACTTGCTGGTTTCTTAACGCCAAGTAAAGGACGTATCGAAATCGAAGGTGAGGACATTATTAATAAACCAATTGATGAACGTCAAATTGGTATGGTGTTCCAAAGTTATGCGTTATTCCCAACGATGACAGCATATGATAATATCGCTTTTGGATTAAAGGTAGAAAAACAGTCCAAACAAGAAATTGACGCACGTGTGAAAGAATTAGCTGAAATGGTTGATTTGACACAAGAACAGTTAGAAAAAAATATTTCTAATTTATCGGGTGGACAGCAACAACGCGTGGCAATTGCACGAGCACTTGCGAAGCGTCCTAAAATTTTAGTCATGGACGAACCGTTGTCTAACTTAGATGCAAAACTTCGTAAGTCTTTACGAAACGATATTAAAGAGTTCCAAAAGAAATACGGTATTACAACAGTATACGTGACGCATGATCAAGAAGAAGCATTAATGTTATCGGATCGGATTGCCGTATTTAATAAAGGTAAGATCGAACAGATAGCTCATCCGGAGGAAATTTATAATGCATCTGCCACTCAATTTGTATGTAAGTTTATCGGTGAAGCGAATGCGCTAACCTTCGAAGATTTATCGCACTTAAAAGTAGATGCGACTCAATTTGTTGGAAAAGATTCTTTCTATATTCGACCAGAAAAAATTGTGTTATCAAAAGTACCAACAGCATTGAATCATTTGGAAGGTCAAATTGTTAAGAAAGAATTTTATGGTATGTATGGTTACTATGTGATTGAAGTAAATGGTGTACAACTCTTCTCATTCCAAAAAGAAGTAGACACTGATCAATACAAAAACGGAGACACTGTTTACGTTGGCTTCCAACATGAAAATATTTTAAGCTATGCTACAAACGCTGTGAAATAGGAGGTAAGAAAGTTTTGGAAGAAGCAGCCCCCAAAAAACGTTTTAAAAATGTCCATTTAGGATTGCTGATTTTTTTGATACTTTTAGGATGGTTCATTACAGCCTTTATGATCGTTCCTAATGTATCAATTTTGAAAACAGTGTTCTTTTCCTCTAATGGTTTTACAGCAGATACGATTAAAAAAATCTTTCATTCCACACGAGCGATGCGCGGTATTAAAAATTCGTTTATATTAGCCGTGTGTTTGACCATTACAACGACAATTGTAGGCGTGTTAGAAGTTTTATTTTTAGAGTACTTTAAAATTAAAGGCAAGCTCTTTTTGAATATTTGTTATATGATTCCTTTAGTATTTGGTGGGATTATGTTAGCTAATGGATATCTTTTTACATATGGATCGAGAGGGTTTATCACACGATTTATTAGTTCTGTCTTTCCAAGTTTACCATTGAATTGGTTTAGTGGCTTTTGGGCCGTGCTGTTCTTAATGACTTTTGCGTGTACGACAAACTACATGATTTTCTTTAGAAATGCTTTCAAAAGTATTGATTATCAAACAGTCGAAGCGGCAAAAGGACTAGGGGCATCTAATTTCGTTGTCCTAACGCGCGTTGTTTTGCCCGCGTTAAAACCTATTTTATTGACTTGTATTATTTTACTTTTCCAAACAGGGTTGATGGCGATGTCTGCACCATTATTAATTGGTGGGAAAAATTTTGAAACGATTGGTCCATTAATTTTAACATTTACACAGCGACCAGGTTCTCGAAATTTAGCAGCTGTCTTGTCATTATTCTTAGGATTCTTCCAATTAATTCTACTTTATATTGTGCAAAGAAATGAGAAAAAAGGTAATTATTTATCTGTATCGAAAGTGAAAACAAGTTTACAATTAACGAAGATTACGAATCCTGTGATGAATGGCGTGGCGCATGTTGTGGCTTACGTGTTTGCATTCATTAACTTATTACCGTTAATTATTGTGATTCTCTTTTCATTTACAGATTATCAAACGATTTCTTCTCGCCAATTAACAATGAATAGCTTTAGTTTGGAAAATTATCAAAAAATCTTAACAGATAGTGCAGCGTACAAACCGTTTGTAACGAGTGTGATTTATTCATTTATTGCAGCGATTATTGCGGTGACGATGATGACGATTGCCGCTCGAATTGTCTTTAAATATCGCAACCGTTGGACAGAAGTCTTGGAGATTTTATTACATATTCCATGGGTACTACCAGGATTGATGTTTGCGTTAGGATTAGTTTTAGCTTACTCAAGTCCTAAATGGATCGTGTTCAATCAGTCATTAACTGGAACGCTAGTGATCATGTTGATTGCCTATACGGTAGTGATGCTACCGAACACGTTCCGATTCATTAAAGCATCATATTATGCAGTGGATCAAAACTTAGAAGATGCAGCGAAAAACTTAGGAGCTAAACCATTTTATACGTTTGTCAAAATAGTTTTACCGATTATTTTACCAACGATTTTAGCGATGGTAGCAATCAATTTTAATGGGAAGTTAGGAGACTATGATTTATCCGTCTTTCTATATAATCCAACCGCTAAACCAGTTGGGGTAGTTATTCGTAGTAATTCTATGCCAGAAGCTGGAGTAGAAGGAATTGCGTTAAACTTTGTTTACTCGGTTATCTTAATGATGATTAATTCTCTTGTCTTCTTCTTTGTTTATGCAGATGGTAAGAACAAGTTGAAGCAATGGATGGCTAAATCTAAAAAAGTGACACGCTAAAAAATGAATATAGACTGTAAGCAGCCAATTAAAGGCTGCTTTTTTTATCCGTCAAATTTTGGTGTTTATTATGGTTAACTTTTTTTGTAGAATGTAAGGGTAACCAATATTGTAAAGGAGGCAATCAAATGTTTAAAAAGTTTTCACAACTCGGGCGTGCATTCATGTTACCGATTGCTATTTTGCCCGCTGCAGGCTTGTTATTAGGGATTGGTGGGGCATTATCCAATGAAAGTGCTGTAAAGGCCTATCCTTTTTTAGATCAAGGCTGGTTGCAAACTATTTTGAAAGTAATGAGTGGCGCAGGAGGGGCTGTATTTGCCAATCTAGCGCTTATCTTTACGATTGGATTAGCGGTTGGTTTAGCCAATGGAGATAAAGGAACAGCTGGGTTAGCGGGTGGTGTCAGCTACTTGGTGTACACAGCGACAATTAGCACATTATTGCAATTATTTGCGAAGGAAGGTGCTGCTATAGATACGGGGGTAGTTGGGTCAATCGTGATTGGTGCGACTGTAGCTTATTTACATAACCGTTATCGAAAAATTCAATTACCACAGTTTTTAGGATTCTTTGGTGGTTCACGTTTTATTCCGATTGTTTCGTCTTTTGTAGCGATTTTTATTGGCGGGATGTTTTTCGTTATTTGGCCACCAATACAAGCCGGTTTAGCACAAGTTGGAGCGGAAGTGGCGAAATTAGGTAGTTTCGGTACATTTCTATATGGCTTCTTATTACGTTTAACAGGAGCAGTTGGATTACATCATACGATTTATCCGCTATTTTGGTATACCTCGTTAGGTGGTCAAGAAATGGTTGCGGGAAAAATGGTGGAAGGTGCTCAAAATATTTTCTTTGCACAATTAGCTGATCCTAATCATACGGGATTATTCACTTACGGAACAAGATTCTTTGCGGGACGTTTTGCGACAATGATTTTTGGATTACCAGCTGCTACATTAGCAATGTACCATTCTATTCCTAAAAGTAATCGTCAAAAATCAGGTGGGCTATATTTTAGTGGCGCATTAACTTCTTTCTTAACGGGTATTACAGAACCGATTGAATATATGTTTCTATTTGTTGCGCCATGGTTATACGTTGTACATGCGTTTTTAGATGGATTATCATTCTACTTTGCAGACTTACTCCAAATTCGAATTGGTAATTCGTTCTCTGGCGGGTTAATTGACTTTACGTTGTTTGGAATATTGCAAGGAGAAGCAAAAACGCATTGGTTACGTGTTTTACCACTCGGGCTTCTTTGGGCGGCGGTATATTATGTCGTTTTCCGTTTTTGTATTCAACGGTTCAATGTAGCAATTCCAGGTACTGAAGTCGCAACATCGTCTGAAGAAAGCTTTGTAAGTTCAGAAAACACAGGAGGCACATCATCACGTTTAGAAGATGAGGCACGTATTATTATTCAAGCATTAGGTGAAGAATCAAATATTGAGTCAGTTACAGCATGTGCAACACGTTTACGTGTATCAGTGAAAGAACCACAGCGTGTAC
The DNA here is from genome assembly GCF_000526675.1 of Atopobacter phocae ATCC BAA-285. GTDB lineage: Bacteria > Bacillota > Bacilli > Lactobacillales > Aerococcaceae > Atopobacter > Atopobacter phocae. Next base: position 15,709 of record NZ_JAGN01000031.1, on the reverse strand, counting down.
AAAAAGATACGATTAAGAACTTAGGTGCTACTGCTGTCTTTGAAGTAAATGGTGGGATTCAAGCCGTTTTTGGTGGGAAAGCAGATTTATTAAGTCAAGAAATTAATGATCAATTAAAGACGGATTCTAATGATTAAAAGCCAAACAAAAAATCGAACGATAAGCCGTTCGATTTTTTTGTTTATAAGCGGTTTAAGACGAACTATTTAATCGATGATCTGAAGCCGATATAATTTCGTAGATCACGTAAATTTCCCAATCAGAAATGCTAATGCGATAAAATTGTTCGAGCTCAAAAAGAATACTCTTCATATTCGGTAGGAATAATTTTTGATTAATTTTTAGTGTACCTAAATCGACGGGAATATCGTAAGCTTCAGCGCCCAACATCGTTCGTTCAATTAATACAGCGATGTGCATACTTAAAACGAATTTCACTTGCACATCAAATGGATATTGAAAACGTTGTTCAAAGCGATTGAGAACATGTTCTACTTGAGTGATAATAACGTCAGGATTTAAAAATTCAAGTTTTTCCGTTAATCCTTCTTTCGAGAAGAGATAAAGTAAGTCATTCAATACACTTTGTTTGGCCGATTCTGTAATTAAAGGTTCAAATGGTTTTAAATATGCCGGATCTTGTTTATTCGTCAAAATGTCCATTAAATTAATAATTTCGACGGCAGCTGGCGTATTTAATGGAGTCGTCGTTACAATGGCGACTGTTGATGAGAAATACTGTTGATCGGCTTGGGTACGATTTAATAGATCAATTAGTTCAGTATATTCCATCTCTACCACTTTAATATTCGTTTGAACATACTGCTTCAGTATTTTAGCAATGCTGGATGTAATTTCTGGACCAGAAATACTGGAAACAATAACGTTCGTTTGAATATCAAACCCTTCGAAATATTGAATATTCGTTTGGAAAATCGGTTTTATTTCATCAACTAACGCATAAAAGGGTTCTTTTTGAATGATTTTTTGACCAATTTCTAAAGCGTATGAAGTCGTTAAATTATTTACCACTAAAAGTTCCCCTTTGATTTGGGGCTTTAAGCCTTTATATAGTTGAGTTAAAGATCCCATATCCACCAACATCATGACACCATTGGAAGTATCACGTTCTAACAGCCATTCTTTCACTTCGACGATAATGTCTTCAGGTGATGAGTTGAGAGGGACATTAATAGCATCAAATACATATTGATTTAACATTTGATTAGCTACGCTTTGAATACTTGAAGCAGTTGATTCACCGTGAGCAACGAGTAAAGCATGATATTGAATACGTTCTGAAACTTTTCCAATGAGCATGAAGACAAACGGTACAATGCGCGCTAAAACGGCACGTTCTCCAATAATTTGATGTGCGAGAGAAACAGCACGTGGATAAACGGCTTTCAGTCGTTGGTAAATTTCTTGATATACCGATTCATCATTTAATTCAATGGACCACAGCATCATTAAATGATGCCAAAAGTCTGCTTGAAAGTGTGGAGAAGTTTGTGTATAAGGTAAAGTCGCATATAATTGCTGCTTCATTTGTTGAATTTGTGATTGATATAGCGCCACTAAAAAATCATGATCAAAAGCATCATGCAAAGATTGAATAAAAGGTTCGAGTTGTTGTTTTAAGGCGTGCACATCATCTTGAGTTAATAAGTGATACCATTCTTCTTTAATGGATTGATCTAATGGTTTTGCTGGTAAAACTAATTCATCAACGGCTAACCAATTTAATTGGGTATGTTGACGGTTAAGTGCAATATACAATAGTTGACCATCATCAGGATGTTTCCGATACGCTTGCGCGCATAATATTTTAATTTCGTTGGATAAACTTCCGACATTCCCGCTATATTTCCGACTAATCAGTTGTTCTAATAAGTCGGCTTCAATGGCAATTTTTTTATGAATTCGTTCGCCTTCTCGTTTGAACAAGTGTGCCACCAATTTGATTCGTTCAGGACGAGTTCGCTGATGGAAATCTTGTAAATGAACAATGAGAGGGATGCGGCGATAAAATGTTGGAAGTAACGCTTCGCTCGGTTCTTCAGTTGTAGCTAGTAGTAAGCGGGCGTTAGAATGAATCACCTGTGTGTCTTCCCCTAATCGTCTAAAGTACCCTTTATCTAAAAATTGAAATAATTTTTCTTGATTTTCTAAAGTCAAGCGATGAACTTCATCTAAAAATAAAATGCCATTATTGGCTTGTTCTAAAATCCCACTTTTATCGGAAGTTGCTCCTGTAAAGGCACCTTTCACGTACCCAAATAAGACAGAAGACAATAGTTCCGGATTGTTTGCATAATCTGCACAGTTAAATACAATCAGATGGTCGGAGCAAGGGAGTTCTTCGTCTTTTAAATACTCGGCAATGAGATGAGCTAAATAACTTTTTCCAACACCGCTATTTCCATGGAGTAAAATAGGAAGTCCAATTGGAGGATACATTAACGCATCTTTTATTTCTTCAATGGTTTGTGCGAATCCAAGAGAAGAACCAATAAAGTGTTTAAACGCATCAGACGACGTATTACTGCTAGAAGGCATCATTTGTGCGGACCAATAAACAGGGCGCGTGTTACTCTTTTCGATGGCACCATTTCGAGCTAATTCGTTTAAGTAAAGACTTGTGACAGACCGACTGCGTTGAATTAAGTCACTTAATTCATTCGTGGTCCACTTCGTATGAGGTTGTTGGATAATGGTTAGTAATTCTTCTTTTAATGTGTCACTCATGTGGTCACCGCCATTTCAAAATAAATAGATCATTAAATAAAATGATAGAGGCTGATTATAATAATCAGCCTCATTTTAATACTTGTATGATAATTTTATTATACTATACAATGCCTAAAACGCCCAAAATAATTCCTAAAATGATAATACCTAACATGATCCAGTTGATATTTACATTTTTATATTTAACTAGGTAGAAAGTAAGCATTGTCACACTTAATGGCACTAAGCCGATTAATAGTTGGTCAAGGTATGTTTGAAGTAAAATAGGTTCTTCACTACCTTTAACAGCCACTTCTAAAGCAGTTTTAAATTTAACGTTAGAAGCTGTCATACTACCAACCATCATTAAACCAAGCATACTTGATACTTTAGTAACAACACTCATCATACCACTTTGATAAATTTGACGAATGAAGTTATCCCCTAAAGAATATCCAGCATGAAGAGCATAGTAATGAATTAAGAAAGCAGGGATGTTGTATAATGCTAAGAAAACAATGGCACCAAGAGGAGAACCTGTACTTGCTAATGAAATACCGATACCTGCTGCAATAACACGTAAAATTCCCCAGAAGAATGAGTCACCGATACCAGAAATTGGTCCCATCATAGACGCTTTAACGGCTGTGATAGTATTTTCGTCAAATGTTTCATCTTCGCTATTTGATTTTTCCATCGCTGCAACAATCCCCATAATTAAGTTGTTGATGTGCATTGTTGCGTTGAACCATGTTGTATGACGAACAAGGGCTCTTGCTTTTTCTTCATCTGTTTTATAGAAGCGGTTAATAACAGGTAGAAGGGTATAAATAACACCAACTGCGTGGTATTGTGTTGCCCCTGTACGACTAGCATTCATTGTCCATGAACGCCAAAACATGGAGCGCAACATTTTTTGATCTTCTTTAGTTAATACTTGTTGATTCTTCATGCGAAAAAGTCCTCCTCTTCATCTTCTTGAGTTACGATTTCACCGACTGGACGAGCATTGCGACCGATGTTAGCAATTTCCATATCACGGTATGCTGTTGAAACGCAGATTACGATACCGACACAGGCAACTGCAACGGCAGGTAAGTTTAAGTAAGCTGTTAAAATGAAACCTAATAAGTAGAATACGCCAAGTTTGTTATCCCAAAGTAATTTCATTAACATAGCGAACCCAACAGCTGGTAGTAATCCACCGGCAGCTTTTAATCCGTTCATTAACATTTCTGGAATGTTAGCGACTAGTTGGTTAACTGGTTCACTTCCGGCTAATACACCGATAAATGAGATTGATGCAATAATGAAATAATAAATAATCCATGTACCATAATGTAGTGCAATAATTTTTCCTTGTTGGTTTGTACGAGCGTATTTATCTAAGAATGGTGCGAATAAGTTCATAAAGACATTTTTCATAAACATAACAACGAAAGCGGCAAGCATTCCGATTGGGATAGCTAGTGTAATCGCTGCTTGTTGTTCAACGTTTGATACAATAACGAATGTGGTTGCTAAAACAGTTGCAGTAACAGGTTCAGCTGCGATAACTCCACCGATATTAACATTTCCTAAAAAGACTGCTTCTAAAGCGGCACCAATTAAAATACCACTTTTCATATCACCCATTAAGAGACCGGTCACTAGACCGACCACTAGAGGGCGTTCCATCATACTTTGACCTGTTAAGTAGTTGCCGGCAAAACAGAAGAAGACAGCAACAAAGGCCATTGATGCGTAAAATAACATAGTACATCCTCCTTATATGTGTTTTATAAATTATTTAATGCTTCTGCTAAATCTTTTTTCGCATTACTTGGTAATACTTGGTTATAAGAATCAACACGTTCTAAGCTAGCTAATTCTTTAGCGGCTGCTAATTCAGTTGGGTTTAATTGAACACTTGAGAATACGCTGATTTTTTCTGCAGGGTCTGAGTTGTCAAAACGACCAGCATTAGCAACGTTAACTGTTTCAATTTCTTCAACGGCTTGAGCAATACGATTAGCGTCACTCACACTGTTAACGATAACGAAGATACGTTTGTCTTTACCACGTGGATCTTTGAATACTTTAATTGCTTCTTCAACTGAACGGATTAATAATTTTGATCCAGAAGGTACAGCCATTTTTAAGGTCATTTGTGTCACTTCATTTTTGGCTGCTTCGTCATTGGCAACAACTAATAATGGAGAGTTTAACTCTTTTGCCCACACAACAGCTACTTGTCCATGAATTAAACGGTCATCTACTCGAATTTGTGTAATCATTTTATTTATCTCCTTTAATATTTATTTTTTAAGCAAAGAAATCATCATCGTCAGCTTCATTCATTTGTGTTTCAACAATTTGAATTTGTGCTTCAGATACTAACGGTTGGATGTTTTCTGGAGTTGGTGCATCAGCCATCATCATCACCGTTAAAACAATTGCTAAGTTGGCATTTGTAACAATAGTGATTTGATTTTGTTTACCAGATGACACAACAGCAGAAGTAATTCGTTGGTTGACACTACCACCATATAAGTCAGTGAAAACCACACCATATTCATCCGCTTCGATAGATTGAATAAATGCTTCAACCGCTTCTGTGTAATCAGAATCATCAATATATGCATCAATTACCTTAATCTTTTCACCTTGATTTGTTAGAATGTTAATAGAACTTTGAATGCCACTCGCTAAGCGACCATGGCTAGCTACTAAATATTTTGTGTTCATTTTAACACCTCCTTCCTCTTCACTAGTATATATGCAAGTTGCGTGCCAACTTTTGAGTGGGAAATGACTGATAAATGAACAGTTAGTGTTTAAACACTATTTTAAATGCTTAAACACTAGTAAGAGAGGGTGAGGCAATTGCGTAAAAATTTGGAACAACATTTAAAACAAAAACAATCATTACGAATGAATGCAGAGTTACAGCAAGCCATTGAGTTGCTTCAATATAATTTGATTGAATTAAAAGATTTTTTAAATCAGCAAGTGATGGATAATCCATTTATTCAATTGGAAAATACAGATTATTATTTTGAGGCTTCTCAACGCTTTTCAAATGGGGATGAATGGAACGATAATAATTGGATGGAATCCCTACCAAATGATTCGCATCAATCGCTATATAGTAGCTTATATGAACAAGTGTTATCGAATTATCGTGATACGCCGATTCGCGAAGTGATGATTCAATTGTTAGATGGCATTGATGATGACGGGTATTTAAAAGAGGAGAAAATAAAAGAGTTCGCAACGATTGAGCCGATTCAATTATTGGACGCCATTACATTGATTCAACAATTGGAACCAGCAGGAGTGGGAGCACGCTCGTTGCAAGAATGTTTAATGTTACAAACAGAACGAGATGAGCTGTCTCCACCGCTAACGTACTATATATTAGAAGTTTATTTTGATGAATTAGTTCAACAAGCATTTGATACGATTGCGATGAAGTTATCGATTACACCACGTGAAGTAGCAGATGTCTTTGAATATATTCAGCATCTGACGCCTCGACCTGGAATGGAATATGGAGAAGGTGGGGCGGAATATTTATATCCTGAAATAGTCGTCCAAACATCAGCTAGTGAAATCACTTATCGTTTAAATGGGGCGATGATGCCGAATATCATCTTTAATCAACAACGATTTAATGAATATCAGGAAATGAAAGATGATGAACTCCAACAGTATTTAAAAGTGAAAAAACAAGAATTCGAATGGCTCAAACGGGCGCTAACGAAGCGTGAACAAACGTTAAGTCGTCTAGCTGAAGCAATTATTCATTTTCAATCCGATTATTTAAATCAAAAAAGTTCGTTTCCAACAGGATTAACAATGAAAGAAGTAGCGGACTGGATGGGCGTCCATGAATCAACAGTGAGTCGATTAGTAAAAGATAAATACATGGAATGGAATGGAGCAACTTTACCGTTTCGTTTTTTCTTTCCGACTAAAGTGTCGAAAGAAACCGACGCAACAAAAGACATGATTCATGCGGCATTAACCGAGCTGGTAGCGACTGAATCAAAGACGACACCGTATTCTGATCAAGGGTTGAGTGAGCAATTGGAACAACGAGGACTCAATGTGGCGCGTCGAACGGTAGCAAAATATCGAAAAGAATTGAATATTCCTTCCGCAAGTCAGCGTAAAGTCAAAGTGAAGTGAAGAAGAGACTACAAATTTAAGAAGAGTATCGTATGTTGGCGAATAGGCAGATAAGAAAGAAGTGAGACGATGACAATCGAACAATTTCATCTGAGTGAAGTAACAGTAAAACATTTAAAAAATGTAGCGTATGGACATGTAGTTTTTCAAGCGAATACGTTTGACGGGTATCATCATGTCGTTGGCATTTATGGTCCCAATGGATCGGGAAAAACGACTGTATTAGAAGCGTTGCATCTAATAAGTGAACTATGGAAAGGAAAGGCACTAACACAAGCAACGTTAGATATTTTACCGTTTGATCAACCGGCGACTGTTGCAGTCGTTTTCCAATTGAATGAAACGATCAATGTTCATTATGAAGTCACAATTGAACGCACACTTGATCAACCAGCGTTTGCTACAGTGTTACATGAAAAATTAACAACGCAGGCAGTTCATGAAGTCGACGCAACGAGCCAAGTTGTGTTCGACTGGCAATCAAGTCATCTAGCAGAGATAACACAAACTAACCAAGAACAGTTGACCTCGCCATTTATATTGAACGAAGATCATTCTACTTTGCAAGCTGAATGGGTGCATCGATTGAAAGATGAGATAGCGCCACGAATCATTTATATTTCTAAACAAGCGATGGATGAGTCACGGATTTGGTTACCTGATCGGCAACAACATTCATCAGATGCCTTGAATTGGATCGATTATGAATCGCAGCACGTTTTATCGGATGAAGCGATTGACCAATTAAACAAGCGTCTCATTCCTTTAAACCAAGTGCTTCAAGCGCTCTTGCCAGATTTAGCAGTTGTCGCAACTTCTACGGAACAAAATCAATTAGAAATATGGGCTGTTCGCTCTGATCGACGATTATTGTTGACGTACGAATCAACTGGAACGAAAAAAATCATTCAATTAATCAGCGCCTTAATTAATGTCTATCATGATGAAGCGGCGATTGTCTTAATTGATGAATTAGATAGTGGTATTTATGAATATTTATTAGGTGAACTGTTGGAAGTGATGCAACGTGGGGCGCGTGGTCAACTTATTTTTACGTCGCACAATTTACGGCCACTTGAAATTTTAGAACCTCATCAAATTTATTTTGCGACTTTCACACAATCTAATCGGTATGTGCAACCTACTTTTGATCAGGAAGAAACGAATTTAAGAGATGCCTATTTACGTTTGTTACAAGTGGATCAAGTACAGCAAAAAGGGCATCAAATCAATCCGTTTACCATTCAACGAGCATTGAGAACGGCTAAGCGTTGGCTCTCAACGATGGATGAGCGGGGTGAATCACATGAGGAATAAGCATCTTTTATTAATTGTTGAAGGCGATTTAGATTTCCAAGTATACGGCGAATATTTTCATGAATTGACACAAACGACGCCACTCGATGTACACGTGACGTCAGGTGATATTTTGACACGTCAAACGAATCATCATCCGAAGCAATTAGTGGAACAAGTTTTTCGTAAACACTTGCAACGCACAAAATTAAAACCAGAAGATTATCAACAAATCATTCAAATTTCAGATACAGACGGTAGCTATGTCCCAAACGCAGCTTATCGAGTAGACAGTAACCGACGATATCCTCGTCATAAAACATACCAATATGCACCAGAAGAGCAACTTATTTATAGTAAAAGCGAAACATTCAAAGAACAATTACAAGCGACTTGGAAAACGAAACGATTGAATCAGAATCAATTAGTTGAAGTGGAAGAAGTGTTGGGCGTACCTTATCGACTTTTTTATGTTTCACTTTTTTTGGAACATGTATTAGGAAGTCCAATCAATCTAGATGCACATCTAAAACGAGATGTGGTGGAAGCTTTTCTTATGGCACATGAATTAGATCAATTTCACCACCAAATGCAATCCATTCATTTGAGTGACCAATATCATACGTCTTGGAAACGATTAATGGATCGTCCTGATTTTTATACACCGGCAACTAATATAGATTTAGCGGTTGAATTAGTGCGAGAGCGTTTGGATGAATCAGTGAATTGAGTGAAGTAAGCTCGTTACAAGTATTTTGATATAAAACGGTGTATAATATAATGTATCGAGGAGGGATGATATGATTAAACATGAAGGGCAAGCCTTTGTTTATGTCAATGAAGAGGGACAGAAGTTAGCTGAATTAACTTATGTATCGATGGGTGAACAAGTAATTAATGCCAACCATACATTTGTCGATCCGTCATTACGAGGACAAGGGATTGCAGATCAATTGTTTCAGGCATTAATTGAATACGCACGAAAAGAACAAGTCAAAATTCATCCGACCTGTTCGTATGTAGTTCGCAAAATGTCTGATGAAATCTATCAAGATGTGAAAGCTTAAAAGTAAACAAACAGGAAATTGATGATGAATAAAGTAAGTCAAAAAGAGGAGCTAGGATTTTCCTAGCTCCATTTCCTGTTAAAAAGTGAAGGTCATTAAGTCATACCAATGCCCGCTTAGTTGTCGTTGTTCGGTTGGTTGAAAGCCTAAACGTTCATAAAGCGCTCGAGCTTTGGGATTGTTAACATCACAATTTAAATCGAGACGGCGGTATCCCGATTGAACTGCTGCCGTTTTTGCTTGCATCAGTAATTGTTGACCTAGGCCAGCCCCACGAAAGTCGGGGTGAACAACTAACGCATCTACGTAATATTCACCGGGTTGTGTTTCTAAATCATTAAACATAACGAAAGGGTGTTGATAAGTGGCTTGCGCTAATTGATTGAATGCTTGATCAATGAGAGGTTCTTCATCACCTGGATAGGAAAACACCGCGCCAGCAATTTGCCCATCTTGCTCGACTACAACGCCTCGCTTTGGGCTATAACGATACGTATCGTCTTGCATCGATTGGAGCATGAGTTGTTGAATTGCTGAATGAGGTAATTCTTGTAAAAGCGGCAATTCCATATCTAAAAATATAATCCACAGCAGTTGGATGACTGCTGGGCCGTCTGCTTCTTGCATCGGACGAAAGGTAAATGTCTGGGTCATAAAAGACACCTTCTTTCTTTTTTCTAAGTGATACGATGGCATTGATCGTATCGCATTATCTTAACTATATCATAATAAAAATCATTTATTGAAAACAAATCATTAAATAATAAGGAGGATGATGTATGTCGAATAGAAATGAATCGCATAATAATCCATTGGGCTATCGGCCGATTCCAAAATTAATGGCGTCATTAGCAATACCGGCTGTTATAGGAAATATTGTGAATGCTTTTTATAATATTGTCGATCAAATTTTCATCGGTCAAGGAGTAGGGTATTTAGGGAATGCGGCAACTAATATTGCTTTTCCTTTAGTAACGTTATCATTGGCGATTGGATTAATGACAGGTTTGGGGGCTGCTTCTCGTTTTAATCTCGAGTTAGGCCGTCGTAATCCTCAAGCAGCACGTGAAGCAGTAGGAACAGCGGCGAGTATGCTACTTATTTTAGGGTTAGTGTTGTGTATCATTGTTCGTTTATTTCTTGAACCGTTAATGATCTTTTTTGGTGCAACGGATAATATTCTAACCTATGCGATGCAGTACACCGGTATTACGTCATTTGGGTTGCCTTTTTTCTTATTCTCAACAGGGATGAATCCTTTAGTTCGAGCGGATCGCTCGTCAACCTATTCGATGTTAGCTATTGTGGCAGGGGCTTTATTAAATACGATTTTGGATCCGTTGTTTATTTTTTATTTTGGTTGGGGAATCCAGGGTGCGGCTTGGGCGACAGTCATTGGTCAAATTGTGTCAGCTCTTATTTTAGGGGCCTATTTATTCCGATTTAAATCGGTTCAGTTTAATCGCTCAGATTTCATTCCGAGTTTTTCGACGTTCCATGTTATTGTTTCTTTAGGCATGTCATCGTTCATTTTCCAATTTTCAACAAGTATTATTCAAATTACGATGAATAATTTACTGAAAGTTTATGGCGCGCAATCGAATTTAGGGAGTGACATCCCGATTGCGGTTGCAGGGATTGTCGCTAAAGTAAATATGATTTTTATCGCAATTATTATTGGGACAGTACAAGGTGCGCAACCTATTTTTAGTTATAATTATGGCGCAGAACAATATGAGCGTGTGCGTGAAACGATGCGCGTCCTATTAAAAATAGCCATGATTATTTCAGTTATTGCCTTTACACTATTCCAAGTGTTTCCAGGCGCAATTATTGCATTGTTTGGAAGTGGGTCAGAAGAATACTATGCGTTTGCTACACATTATTTACGCGTTTTCTTATTCTTTACCATTACAAATGGTATTCAAATATCTGCCTCAACATTTTTCCCATCAATTGGCAAGGCGAAGAAGGGCGCATTATTATCGCTTACGAAACAAATTTTCTTCCTCTTACCTTTAATGGTGATGTTACCTCGATTCTTTGGTATTAATTGCATTGTTTTTTCAGCACCAATTGCTGATTTAATGAGTGTGACATTGGCCACTACGTTGTTATATTTTGAATTTAAAAAAATGCCAAAAGAAAATGTTTTACATCCCGTTGGTGACTAAACGAATACAAAAAATAAAAACCACTGGCTCATGCCAAGTGGTTTTTTGTTGTAAAAAAATGATTAAAGTTAATTTTTAGGCGGAGTGATTACCATTAAGGACATCTGACCTGCTAAGTCATATGATTTCACACGAGTGGGTAATATAAAGTGTGTATCTTTTTGAAGGGGATAAGAAACATCTTCAATAATTAGTTGGCCGGATCCTTCGATGACACTCACTAATGAGTAAGGTGCTTGTGTTTTGAAGTGCATCGTGTCTTGAATATCAAAACGATAGACATTGAAAAAGTTAGAACGTAACAACGTCGTCACTTGATTGTGTCCAAATGTTTCCACAATAGGCTCGAATGAATCGACTTGATGTGGAATAGTCGTCACATCTTTTGACTGTTGAATGTGTAGTTCACGTTTTTCACCAGTTGCTTCTTCCACTCGATCATAATCATACAGACGATAAGTGGTGTCGGAACTTTGTTGCACTTCATAAATGGTTGAACCGGCTTTAAGTGCATGAACGGTTCCACTAGGTACGAAAAGAAAATCACCCGTATGTAAAGGCTGTAAACGAATCAGTTCGTCAAATCGGCCGTGATCAACTAATTGATTGAATATATCTTGAGTCGGTGCTGTATGACCGTAAACGACTTCTGTTCCTTCCTGAGCATTTAATACATACCAGCACTCTGTTTTACCCAGTTCTCCTTCATGTGCTAATGCATATGAATCATCCGGATGAACTTGGATGGATAAGTCATCATGTACAAAGAGTTCTTTAATCAGTAACGGGAAAGGTTGAGTTGTATCGACACCAAATAGTTCGGGATGCTCATGCCAAACTGTTGTTAATGATTGACCGGCAAATTCACCCTCAATAATAAGTGCTGGACCGTTTGCATGAGCAGAAATCGCCCATTCTTCGTGCCCCCATAATTTAGGTGAAACATGTGGTTTTAAAAATAGTGGTGTATGCATCAAATCGTCTCCTTTTTAATGATAGCAATCATAATTTTTTGAGGTGATTAGGCTTCAAAACGTTCCATTTCCATAGCCAAATCCGCCCATTCGTCGTTTACTTCTTCAAGTTGTGCTTGCAAAGTTTCTAACTCTTTTTGTAAAGGTTCCATCTTCTCGAGGGATTGCAATACGTCGGGTTGAGTCATTTCCGTATGAATGGCATCGATTCGTTGTTCTAACGTATCAATCGTCGTTTCCGCTCGTTCAATTTGTCGAGAGAGTTGACGCCACTCTTTTTGGCGTTCTTTTTGATTAGTGTAATGCGCTTTCGCTTCTTTCATTGGTTCTTCAATTGGCGCTTGCTCTAAGCGATTGGGCTGTTCTAACTGCGCAGTTGCTTCTTGTATAGCTAACATTTCTTCTTTCTTTTCAAGGTAATAATCATAATCCCCTAAATATAAAGTAGAAGTATCGTTTTCGATTTCTAAAATCGCCGTTGCAATTTGATTAATGAAATAACGGTCGTGAGAAACGAATAATAGCGTGCCTTCAAAGTTTTCTAAAGCATCTTCGAGCACTTCCTTACTATCTAAGTCCAAATGGTTCGTTGGCTCATCCATTAATAAGGTATTGTGTTGTTCTAAAGAAAGTTTAGCAAGGGACACGCGAGCTTTTTCGCCCCCACTTAATTGACCAATTGATTTTTTTACATCATCCCCTGAAAAGAGGAAAGAACCTAATAATGTTCGGATGGTTTGCTCAGGTAAGAGGAAGTGATCGTTCCATAATTCATTGAGAATTGTATTTTTAGGATTAAGATGATCCACTTGTTGGTGATAATAACCTAAATCGACATGACTACCTAATGTAATCGTTCCGCCAAGTGGGTCGATTTCTTTCATAATAGTTTTGAGTAACGTTGTTTTACCGACGCCGTTAGCTCCAACAATCGCAATCGCTTGTTGACGTTTTAAGAGCAAATTGATTTGATCGGCGAGTGGTTGGTCATAACCAATACTTAATCGATCTAACTGTAAAACATCTTTTCCGCTTTCTCGTTGAATATTGAATACTAAACGCATCGCCCGTTGATCATCTTTTGGGCGCTCAATGCGTTCCATACGTTCTAATTTTTTTCGACGACTTTGTGCTTGTTTAGTGGTGCTCGCACGCGCTAAGTTCCGCTGCACATAATCTTCTAATCGTTTAATTTCGGACTGTTGTTCATTATATCGTTTTAATTGAAGTTGGTATCGACTTTCCCTTTCTTTTAAATAATAGGAATAGTTCCCGTGATATTCTTCAATATGATTGGGCGATAATTCGTAAAGACGAGTGGTAATCTTATCTAAAAAGTACTGATCGTGACTGACGAAGAGTAAAGTTAATTTTCTAGAAATCAAGTAAGACTCTAACCAATTTAATGTATCAATATCTAAATGGTTGGTTGGTTCGTCTAAAATTAAAATATCGGGTGCTTCTAATAGTAATTTTGCTAAAGCTAAACGTGTTTGTTGCCCACCAGAAAGAGTGTGAACAGGTTGGCCGTAAAAGCTAGGCGGAAATTGAAAAGCGCTTAAAACCATTTTAATGTCACTTTCAATTTGATAAGCACCTTTTTCTTCAACGGTCATTTGCAAGCGGTCAAATTGTTGCAATAAATCAGCAGATTGTTTTGGATCGTTCATGACATCAGGTTGACTCATCTGTTCTGTAATAGTTTCAAGTTGTTTGAGCAAAGCGTATTCTTCTTTAAAGATAGCTTGCATCGTTTGATAAACGGTTTTGTCTTGGTCTGGCAAAGAATATTGATCTAAGTAACCAATAGTTTTTCCTTTAGCTAAATGCACAGAACCTTCATCGGGTGCTTCTAATTGAGCGAGCATTTTTAATAAGGTTGATTTTCCTGTACCGTTTCGACCAATTAAAGCGACGCGTTCACCGGTTTTTACTTGAATGGATACATTTTCGAATAATACTTCTGCACCGAATAATCGGGCGACTTGGTGTGCTTCTAATTCAATCATAAGTTGTCCTCTCTTATACATAGTCTCTTTCATTTTATCGTTTTTATCATTGAAACACAATTGAATCTCATGAATGAAGAAAATCGCTTGTCTAAAAGGGTTTAAAAAGTAATTTCACAAAGACTGATGAGGAAAATACAATTTAAAATTATAATGAAAACATTATATTGTTCATAAGCGGTTACAATTGTGAAAAATTGTGCTATAATTTTATGTACAAGTGTAGGAGAAGATTGTGAAATATATAGGATTGATTAAACAAAATCAATTGGAACATTAAGGAGATGATTATGTGAGTAGCGAACGTGTTATTCCACGAGCAACCGCGCGGCGGTTACCGATTTACCAACGTTATTTAAGATTTTTGCATGATGCAGGGAAAGATCGTGTATCTTCCAGCGAATTAAGTGAAGCAGTTAAGATTGATAGTGCGACCATTCGTCGTGACTTTTCATATTTTGGCGCACTCGGTAAACGAGGTTATGGTTATGATGTCAAACATTTGTTGGACTTTTTTAGCCGGACATTAGCGCAAGATAAATTAACAAATATTGCGTTAATTGGGGTAGGACATTTAGGGCATGCCCTATTAAACTTCAATTTCTATAAGAGTAATAATGTACGGATTAGTGCGGCATTTGATGTAGACACTGAAAAAATTGGACGCGTACTAAGTGGCGTACCAATATATAGTATGGAAGAGTTGGAAGAACAATTAGAAGTTCAACAAATCAAAGTGGCTATTTTAACCGTCCCACAATCAGAAGCACAACATATGGCGGAACAATTAGTTGAGTATGGCGTGGAAGGTATTTTAAACTTTACACCCATTCGTCTATCGCTTCCTCATCATATCCAAATACAAAACGTTGACTTAACGAACGAATTACAAACTTTAATTTATTTCTTACATTCAACGAATATTAAAGGTAACGATTAAAATAAGAAAAGCACGATGAAAGAAAAGTGAACTGCTCCCTGTCAAGTAGACAGGTAAAAAAATAAATTTTATGCACCTATGGTTTTTCATCCATAGGTGTTTTTTTATGCTGGAATAGCTAAACCCATCTTTAATGTGATTCGTTTAGTGTTAAAGAAATGAATATATTGATCAATATCTTTTGTTAAACTTTCAAATGTATCATATTTATTTAAATAATATAATTCTGATTTGAGCATGCCAAAAAAGTTTTCCATTGGACCATTATCGATACATTTTCCTACACGTGACATACTTTGAATGGCTTGGTGATCCTTAATAAATTGAGCGAATGCATGAGAGGTAT
>NZ_JAGN01000030.1 GCF_000526675.1 Atopobacter phocae ATCC BAA-285 | reverse complement strand
CGCATCATTAATAAAATTCTATTTTTAAAGTGTGAATAATTACGGTAGCCATAAGCAGTTCGCTTAAGTACCTTGATTTTGTTGTTTAATCCTTCAATCGGTCCATTAGTTAATTGAGGATAAGTGAAAGTATTTTGAATATACGTGTGATAGTGTTTAAATGTTCTTAAAACGGTCTTTAATGATTTGGGGAGGGCCAATGTTAGTCCATAATTGACTCATGTTTAAATCGATCGAATCGAAGGTCTTCAAGCGATTCTCTTAGCTGGTGAACCACCTCGTCAGTCATTTTTAATTCATTGCTTGATTCCAATGGATATTCAACCATGCCACTCGTGTGTGTTAGCCAGTCAAATAATCAATAGGATTGATACGTTTCATATCGAAGTTGGTCTCTTGGCGTTAATAAAAGGCGCCAGTAGCGTTTATATTTGTTATAAAGGCGTTTGTCTTTTGTTCTGAAGGTATTCATCACACGAATTCGTGTCCGATTTAATTCACGATTTAAAGCTTGAATTAAATGAAATTTGTCGATAATAATCTGAGCTTTTGGAAAAGTCTTTTTAATTAAATCGATGTAAGGACGGTACATATCAATGGTAATCGTTTGAACCGATTGACGAGTTTCCAACGGAATTAGAAAAAGTATTCGATAACGATTTAGCATGTATGCAATCATTATCACGAAGTTCTTTACACGTAATTTTAACATCTTCTAATAACCATTTTTTTTGTAGTATTTATTAATAAAATTTACATCATCAAAGTAAACAACTTTTTGTTTAGTTTCGTCATTTTTTCTTCAATCAATGTAAACTTTATACATTTTTGACAGAAGAAACTTAGCATCGTTAGTTAACTCGTCAAGCCTTTTCATATAATCACATCCTTTAAGCTGAAATCTAACTATAAAAAAGTTGTCAAAAGGAAATGTAAAAGTGAATGTAAAGTTAACTGATTTAGGAGAGATAAAAAATAAAGTTAATCATTTGGACTAACTATTAAGAGAAGCTAACTCATTAATTAACGAATTAGCTTCTAAAAAAATTGAAATTAAGATATCCAGTGGATATTTCGAATAATTTCGAAAGTTGATGCGCAGTTAGGACAACTAGCTATTTTGTCAGTTGAAATTAATTTTTCTTGACATTTAAGACAAGTTACTTCGACTGGAGCAGATTTTAACTCTTGTTTTGCGTATTCAAGTCCAGCTTTTTCTAACTGTTTCATAGCTTTGTTAAGCCCCTTAATCTTAAATTTCAAATAATCACCACCTTTCATTTGTTGTATTAAAAACTGTCAGATTGACTAACTGGTACACACAGTTAATCAAAGATCGTGAGCAATCTTTAATCACTTATATTATACATCGCTATTAATAACTTTCAACAAATAACACAATATATAGTTGTTTTAAAATGTTTATACAACAATATGTAGTACATAAGTTTTGTGCATAGTAAAAATAAAAAATCGTTATAAAAGTATAATTGGGTATAAAATCGGTAACATAACTATCACTAAAAAATCTACAATTTATCTTAAATAAAGAGGAGAATAAATAATATATAACAATCATCTGAAAAGTATAAAAATAAATATTGTCTGAGTATAGTGCATAATTACATTTCAAGGTCTAAGGCACACAAACACTAACTATTTGATAAAAATGTGTTTAGATTTAGAATTCAATGGGACATTGTGAAGGTACAAGCAAAGTGATATTTGACAATATTGATGAATTTATTGAATATTTGAGTAAATGCCAAAAATAGAGATTAAGAAATGAAGAAAGTTTAAAATTTATATTAGACAAAACAATTATTTAGCCCCAACTTTAAAAGACTTCTAAATGACTTTTAAAATAAATCATGGTAAAATGAAGAGTATGTTTATTGTGTGTATGTAGAAGGAGGAATTGTAGTTGGTAGATAATGAAAACATGGATTTAAAACATGGCGAACAAAGAAGTTATTCTGGTTATGAAAGTAAACATCGTGATGGATCAAGTGCTTATAGTGCGCCGCTTGTAAAGGATCGTGTAGGCGTATTACTTGATCAAAACGATCAAATCATCTATGAAGCTGAAACTAAAGGTTTAGTTAATCAATGGCGCTTAAAAAATAGTAAATATGGACGTATGGCGTTTAAAGATGTTAAAACAGGTGAAATTCGTTTTTAATAAGTGATGGAAGTACCGATTACTATGTGATCGGTATTTTTATTATATTTAACTTTTGTCATAGATGTTTTTATAAAGAAGTTTTGTTTTAAATAAGTAAATAACTTATAATAATAATTAGTGTATTTTAAATAAAGGAGGTATTAGATGGAATTAATCGATCAAATTGAATCATTAATAAATTATCGATTCAAAGAACCAAAATTGTTGCAACAAGCGTTTAGTCATACATCCTATATGAATGAGCGAGGCTTAAAGCATTTGGATAGCTATGAGCGCTTAGAATTTTTAGGTGACGCTGCTTTAGAATGGATGGTATCCAATTATTTATACCGTAAATATCCTAATTATACGGAAGGAGAATTAACTCGACTAAGAGCGGGACTCGTGCGAGAGCATTCTTTAGCTTACTTAGCTCGACTATGTCATTTTGATGACTTAATGTTGTTAGGGAAAGGGGAAGAGGCAAGTGGTGGAAGAAACCGAGATAGCTTACTAAGTGATATTTACGAAGCTTTTATTGGAGCTTATGTTACCGATGCCTCACTCGAAGCAGTTATTCCATTCGTCGAACAGCAAATGGATACATTAAGTGAGCAAAACGATATTCGTATAATGGATTATAAAACTATTTTGCAAGAAAAATTACAACAAAAAGGTAGTATAAAAATAACTTATGAGTTAATCAAAGAAGAAGGCCCTCCTCATAAACGAATATTTACAGTTGAAGTGAGCTATAATAATCAAACTCACGGTTCAGGACAAGGAGCAAGTAAAAAAGAAGCAGAACAACAAGCAGCTAAACATACATTAGATCTTCTTCAGCAAGAAGAGGGAGGTCAATAAAATGCGTTTAGAACGTATTATTATGTCTGGTTTCAAATCTTTTGCTAATAAAACAGTAATTGAATTACCAGTTGGAGTAACGGCGATAGTAGGTCCAAATGGTAGTGGGAAATCTAATTTATCAGAGGCAATTAAATGGGTGCTGGGTGAACAATCGGCTCGTTCATTACGTGGAAAGCGAATGGATGATTTAATTTTCTCCGGAACAAGTTCTAAAAAACCTGTAAATGTTTGTGAAGTTAGTTTAGTTTTTAATAATGAAGACGGACATCTACCTATCAATCACACAGAAGTCATTATTACGAGACGATACCATCGAAATGGTGAATCAGAAATGTTTATTAATAATGAATCAGTGCGTTTAAAAGATGTTTCATTGCTATTAATGGATTCGGGATTAGGTAAAGATTCCTTCTCAATGATTTCTCAAGGACGTGTGGAGCAAATTTTTAATAATCGTCCAGAAGAACGAAGAGATATTATTGAAGAAGTAGCAGGTGTTTTAACGTATAAAAGTCAAAAAAAAGAAGCCGAGCGCAAACTGATTAAAACAGAAGATCATCTCAGTCGATTAAATGATATTTTATATGAAATTGAAGGACAACTTCGACCATTAAAAAAACAAAAAGAAAAAGCAGAAGAATATCTGGCACTTGAGAGTGAATTAAGCGATTTAGATATACGATTGCTTTCAGTTGAACTACGTCGTATTAAAACATCGTACGATCAATTGAATGACACATTAATTGAAAATGAAAAAACGGCTGAAAGTGCATCAACGCAATTGCAACAAATTCGGCAACAATTAACCGACTTAAAATCAGAATTTAATACAACTGATGAGTTATATACGCAACGTGAAGATGACTACGTTAAAAATGTTGAAAATCTATCAGATACAACTGGGAAAATTCATTTAATTAATGAGCGTATTAAACATGCCCATATGTCTCAAGAAACTAGTCAACAGCGAGATGCCGAACTTGAAAATGAAGCGAAAGAATTGAATTTAAAAAAAGATCACTTATTAAATGAAACCAAAGAAGCACAGACTGATTTGAATCGTTTAGATGAAGAAATCGAACAAGTTTCAAACGCTCATGACCTTTTGACTTCTGGAAACAAGAGTCAATTAGAAGAAATAAGAAATAATTATTTTGATGTGATGCAGCAAATTACTCGAAATGAACAGATTATTCAACAAAGTGAATCTACTCTGCAACAAAGTCAACTTAAGCTTGTTCAAATTAATGAGAATAAAAAAAGAACGAATGAAGAAATCCAACAAACAGAAACAGCATTAAAAGATTTAAAAGACAAAGAATCCGTTATTGCTAAACAGTTGGAAGATTTGTCTCAAGAAAAAGTCGACATAAAAAATACACAAGTTGAGTTACAAAAAAAATGGCAACATCATAAACAAGCGTATGAAGTGAATGATAATCAATTAAGAGATTTAAATGCACGATATCATTCATTAAAACGAATTAAAGATGATTATGCAGGATATTATAATGGAGTACGTTCCGTTCTAAAATCAAAAGATTCAATTGGTGGCGTAATTGGTGCGGTTGCCGATGTCATTCAAACTGCTCCTCAGTTGGAAGTAGCTATTTCAACAGCTCTAGGCGGTAGTGCACAACATATTATTATGAAAACAGAAGATGACGCAAAACGTGCAATTCGGTTTTTACGAGATAAACGTTTAGGTCGTGCAACATTTTTACCTTTAAATACAATTAAACAACGCTTTCTATCAAAACAAGATATTGAAAAAGTAAAATCAATAGAAGGATTTGTTGGCGTTGGAATTGATTTAGTTGAGGTGCCTGAACATTTAAAAGTGGCTTTGTCACAAGCTTTAGGACAAGTAGTCATTGCTTCTAACATGGAAAGTGGGCAAGTCATTAGTCGTTACTTAAATCATCGAGTACGAGTCGTCACGTTGGATGGTAATGTGTTTAACCCAGGTGGATCGTTAACTGGGGGACAAAATAATCGACAAGATAATCAACTGTTAGGAAGAACGAGAGAATTAGAGCAATTACAGCAAAAAATTATTGATGAAAAAACAAAACAAAAAGAATTAGAGCAAATATTTAATCAAGTCGATCAAATGTTAAGTCAATTACAAACTGATTTACAACAAATAACGGAAAAAGAACAAGCTTATACTATTGATATTTCAAGATATCATGCACAAATCGAACAACAAGAAGCTTATCATCTAAATGCTACTCGATCTTTAAAAGTACTAAATTATGAATATGATATGGCTACAGAAGATCAAACAACGATGAGCCAAAAAATTATGCAAACAAGCGAAGAATTAAAGAATCAACGAATTTTAAGTAAGCAGTATGAAGAACAATTGGAACAACAGCAATTGTCTCAAGAGGAACGAGCAACTGAACTAGAACGATTGAATGAACAGATGTTTACTTTAAAGACAAATCGAGCAGTCTTAAATGAACAAATGTTGCAGAAAAAGAATGAACTTAATCAAGTGAAGAAACGTTTAGCATTTATTAATGAAGAACGTCAAACGCTGACTACTAATCAAACATTATCTAGCGAGCAAATGGATACCTTAAATCAAGAGCTACATGATTTAAATGAGCGAGCTAGTCAATTAAGTGAGTCTAGAATAGCTCTGGAAGAGGAACGAGAAAATTTACACCAGCGCATGGAAAATCTTCAAAAAACAATCAACGCACTAGAATTGGAAGAAGATAGCATTGTTGAGACCGTTCAACAAACACAAGAAAAAATAAGTTTAGATAAACAAAAACAGGCTCGTTTTGATGTTCAAATGGATCAAATGTTAGATCGGTTAACAGAAACATATCATATGAGTTTTGAAAAAGCTTTAGAAGTGGGAGAACTTGAAATTCCAATTGAAAAAGCGCGTATTCAAGTAAAAAATTTAAGACAAAAAATGAGTCAATTAGGCCCAGTTAATGTGGAATCTATTAATGAATATAGTGAAGTGGCTGAACGTTTTGGAGAGTTGAGCACACAGAAGAAAGATGTAGAACAAGCGAAAGATGATCTTTGGGGATTAATTCAAGAAATGGATCATGAAGTTCGTACACGTTTTAAACAAACTTTTGATCAAGTTCGTGATGCCTTTCAGTATACATTTCCTAGATTGTTTGGTGGAGGAGATGCTACCCTTGAATTAACAAATCCAGACGATTATTTAACAACAGGCATCGAAATAGTAGCACAGCCTCCTGGTAAGAAATTGCAAAGCTTGAGTCTGTTATCAGGTGGAGAGCGGGCGTTTACTGCTATTGCTCTACTATTCGCTATTTTAAAAGTTAAACCGGTGCCATTCTGTTTACTGGATGAAGTAGAAGCTGCGCTAGATGATACGAATGTTTCTCGTTTTGGAAAGTATATTCGTCATTTTTCTAAAGAAACACAATTCATGGTCATTACACATCGCCGTGGCACAATGGAAGAGGCAGATTTATTATATGGTGTCACAATGCAAGAAAAAGGTATTTCAAGCATTGCCTCTGTACAGCTCGAAGAAATTCAAGATGAAACAATTTTCGCATAAAATCTGGAGGAATATAAATGTCTAATAATTATCCTGTTCTATCATTATCACAAAAACAGATGGATCAATTGAGCAAAGTTCGAGTTTTTGCTATTGATTTAGACGGTACGTTGCTAACTTCTGAAAAAATAGTTTCGGAACCAACGAAAAGAGCCATTAAACGTGCTCGACAATATGGCATTCAAATCGTATTGTGTACAGGTAGAGCTTTACAAGGGGTTGCAGCCCTGTTAAAAGAACTTGACTTAGAACAACCAGGAGATATTGTTATTACTTATAATGGCGGCTTAATTCAAGCAACAGATACGGGTAAAGTATTGAGTCATTCACCCATGACATATGGTGAACTAAAACAAATTATAGAATTAGCGAAAGATATTCAACTTCCATTAGTTGCACTTGATCCTAATGAAGGATATCAATTTGATACTGCTCCGGGTAAACAGTCGCTTTATCCAAGTTTAATGCCAATATTTAATTATCCAACTCGTCAATTGAGTGATTTTGATGAAACTCATTTATTTTCAAAAGCGTTACTATGTTATAATGTGGAAGAGTTAGATGAAGCAATTAAACAAATTGACGCTAAGATTTATGAGCAGTTTAATTTATTTAAAAGCCGTCCAGTTTTACTTGAAGTCATGCCAAAAGGTGTTGACAAAGGAGTAGCTATTTCTTCGTTAGCTCGAGTTACTAATCGACAATTGAATGAAATTGCTGCCATTGGTGATGAGGCAAACGATTTACCAATGATAAAAATTGCAGGTGTACCAATTGCAATGGGGAACGCAATTCCTGAACTAAAAAGAATGAGTCAAATAGAAACATTTAGCAATGATCAACATGGAGTTGCTGCCGTATTAAATACATTATTAGATATTTTAGAAGAAAACATTTAAAGGAGTGAGTAGATTGGGTTTATTTGATCGAATTAAACGAGCATTTACAGGGGAAGATCCAGCGATTCAATCCCAAGAGAAAGAACCAAGTCGTATTCAATTTGATGCATACGATGAAGGAATGGAAAAAACAAGAAAAAGTTTTTCGCAAAAAATTAATGAGTTAATGGCTGATTTTCGAACGGTGGATGAATCATTTTTTGAAGATTTAGAAGAAACCTTTATATCAGCTGATATGGGATTTGAAATGACTATTGCGATAACTGATGCATTACGCGATGAAGTGAAAATGAAAAATGCTAAAAATTCGCAAGAAGTGAGAGAAGTTATCGTTGAAAAATTGGTAGATATTTACGAAAAAGGAGAACATCAATCTCCAACTATTAAGGAAAATCCAAACGGGCCAACTGTCTTATTATTTGTTGGTGTGAATGGTGTTGGTAAAACAACTTCTATTGGTAAATTAGCACACAATTTAAAAACTGAAGGACATCATGTCATTCTTGCTGCCGCTGATACGTTCCGAGCTGGCGCGATTGAACAATTACGTGAATGGGGTAACCGTACGCAAACAGAAGTAATTTTTGGTGAAGCAGGTGGCGATCCAGCAAGTGTTGTGTTTGATGCGATTGAACATGCTCAGAAAAATCAAGCAGATTATGTATTGGTTGATACAGCAGGGCGTTTACAAAATAAAGTAAATTTAATGAATGAACTAGAAAAAATTAATCGAATCATTGAACGTAAACTCGGTCATCCGGCAGAAGAAGTATTATTAGTGTTAGATGCTACAACTGGTCAAAATGCACTAATTCAAGCTAAACAATTTCAATCTGCCGTTCCATTAACAGGTTTAATTTTAACAAAACTAGATGGTACAGCTAAAGGTGGAGTTATTCTGTCAATTCGACATGAAATGAATATTCCAGTTAAATATGTTGGTTTGGGTGAGCAGATGGGTGATTTAAGAGCCTTTGATCCAGAGTTATATATGATGGGCTTAATTCGTGATTTAGTTGAATAATTCGCTAAAGCAGCAAGTGATGAATCACTGCTGCTTTTTTCTATAAAATATAAATAGCGTTAAAGTAGTTGTGTAGTTTGTTTCATAATGAAAATTTGGTATAATAACAAAGACTAACCACTGAAAGGTATGTTGCAAGTAATGGTGAAAAAAACAGCACAAATGAATCGACTGTTAGATATGTATGGTTCGTTACTAACGAAGAAACAACATATTTATATGAGTGAATATTACTATGATGATTTTGCGTTACATGAAATCGCAGAAAATAATCAAGTATCTAGACAAGCCGTTTATGATCAAATCCGACGAACGGAACGAGTATTGCTTGATTATGAAGATCGTCTTAAAATGGGAGAACAATTTAAAGAGCGAGTCCAATTAATTAAACAAATGAAAGAACATGTGCAAACTCATTATGCAGAAGATACACTTTTACTAACTTTAATTAATCAATTAGATGATTTAAATGAATAAATAAAGAGACGAGGGAGAATGAATATGGCATTTGAAGGATTATCCGAACGTTTACAAAATGCTGTGAGTACAGTATCGAAAAAAGGTCAGTTAACAGAAGCTGATTTAAAACAGATGATGCGTGAAGTTCGTTTAGCATTGTTAGAAGCTGACGTCAATTTTCGAGTTGTTCGTGACTTTGTAAAGCGTGTTAATGAAAGAGCATTGGGCTCTAATGTTTTAGAGGCATTATCACCAGCTCAACAAGTTGTAAAAATTGTTAATGAAGAGTTAACAGAATTAATGGGTGGGGAACAAGTTGATTTAAACTACCAATCAAAACCACCAACAGTAGTAATGATGGTAGGGTTACAAGGTGCTGGTAAAACAACTACAGCGGGTAAAATAGCTCGTTACGTTAATCAAACGAAACATATGCGTCCGTTATTAATTGCAGCTGACGTGTATCGTCCAGCGGCTATTGACCAATTGAAAACAATCGGGGAACAATTAAATTTCCCAGTGTATTCTGAAGGAACAGATGTTGATCCAGTAGCTATTGTTAAAAATGGACTAGCTCGAGCAGAAATTGAAGGCAGAGATTTAGTTATTATTGATACGGCTGGACGATTACATGTTGATCAAAAATTGATGGATGAATTGAAAAATATTAAAGCCATTGCCAATCCAGCTGATATTCTATTAACAGTTGATGCGATGACGGGTCAAGATGCAGTAAATGTTGCTGAAACATTTAATGAACAGTTAGGATTAACTGGTTTAATTTTAACAAAATTAGATGGAGATACTCGTGGTGGGGCAGCTTTATCGATTCGTTCAATAACAGGCCAACCGATTAAATTTGTTGGTCAAGGTGAAAAATTAGATGATTTAGATGTATTCTATCCAGACCGTATGGCAGGACGCATATTGGGTATGGGCGATATGATGACTTTAATCGAACGTGCTCAGCAAGAGTTTGATGAAAAAGAAGCCGAAAAAATGGCTGAAAAAATAAAAGAAAATACATTTGACTTTAATGATTTTCTTGTACAAATGGATCAAATGAATAATATGGGACCATTAGAAGATATTTTGAAAATGATTCCGGGAATGAATAAAATACCAGGAATTGATCAAATGAAAATGGATCCTAAAGAAATGGCTCATATGAAAGCTATTGTTCAATCCATGACTGATCAAGAACGCGAAAATCCAAACATGTTAAGCCAGAGCCGTCGTAAACGTATTGCTAAAGGGTCAGCTCGTCCGTTAATTGAAGTTAATCGTTTGATTAAACAATTTAATCAATCGAAGCAAATGATGAACCAATTAGCAAATGGTGATACACGTGAAATGGAACAAATGATGAACCAACTAGAAGGTATGACTGGTGGCGGATTACCTGATTTAGGTGGTGCTGGAATGCCTGACTTAGGTGAGATGTTATCAGGTCAAGGAGGCGGCTTCCCAATACCGGGTGGACGCAAACTCAGTCAATTAGCTATGAAACGTTATGCTAAACAAATGAAAAAAGCAAAGAAAAAACGTTTGAAAAAGAAAAAATAATTTCCCCCGTTGTAAAATGAGGTGCAACAAAAAAAGACATGTTTATCTGATATACTAAAGTCGCTAAAATAAAGTATAAAGGAAAGATAAACATGTCCACTAACCATTCTACCACAAAACAGTCCTATCACCACCTTTCAGAAGCCGAACGTGGTAAAATTGAAGCTTATTTGTCTGAAGGTTTGAAACCTGCTGAAATTGCGAGACGTTTAGGAAGAAGTCATTCTACGATTTCTCGTGAAATCAAACGCGGGACTGTTAAACAAGTCAAATAGGTCAATGGAAGGAAAGTTTACTTCAAACAGTATTTCGCAGAAACAGCTCAAGTTCGGTACTTTGAAGGCAGAAAAAGGAGTTATTATCTGAAACTTGAGAGGGTGTCAGAAGCTTTCTTATTGTCATTTACTAAAGCGATGAAGGCTAAACCTAGGATTCACAGTGTCGATACTTTTGTTTATGCCTATAAACTTGAGCATCCTGTCACGAGCGTGGAACTAATGAGAATTTTAACGGCTTGTTCAGAGAGTTTGTTCCTAAAGGAATATCACTACAGGAACTAACTCAAGAAGAATTAGCTACCTATACACAAGCCATCAATAACAAATTAAGAAAGATACACAACTATCAGTCTGCAAAAAAACAGTTTAAGCTAGCTCAAACAGCATAGAAATAATTAACTTAGTCAGATGAATAGTTTGTTGCACTTGACTTGACAATTGAGGATAATAAATTTATATGATAAAAAAGAAAAGGATCTAGTTCTCTGTAATATAGAACTAGATCCTCTTTTTATAATATAATCAAATTTTAGGAGTATGTATACAGGTCTTAATTTTGGATAGAGACTTATAAACTTAAAAAGTATATTATCAGTACAATTGTAGAAATTAACGAAATGAAGATAGCTGTAAGAATTATAGCTTTTTTCAATTTAGTATTATTAACATTTCTAGAAAGTAATATGGCAAATACTGATACTAATATACTTATCAGACATAAATAATAATAGTTTGGATTCATTATTGAGCAGTAATCCAATGTGATTTTGCGTGAGGGAATTGCCCTATGCAACCTATAATAATGTCTCTACCTGCTGTATTATTATACCATACAAGACCTGAACCTATTGCAAATATTACTCCTATAATTGCTCCAACTGCGGATGCTGGAACCACCCCTGCTAAAGCCGCTGTCCCACTAGCTAATCTAATTGGTGCAACATAGTTTCCTAACAAAATACTCGTTACTATCAATAACGATATTTTTTTCAATTTCATAATTCAGTATTCCCTTCTTTTTGTTTTTAATTTTGTATAATCTAGCAATTATATTTTTCTCCTTTCAATTAGCTAGATTTAAAAAAGATATTTGTAACCGATCGCATTATAACGCTTTATTAACCTATGTTCAATATAAAATTTCATTTATCAGTCTGCAAAAAGCTGTTTGAGCTAGCTCAAACAGCATATAAATAATTAACTTAGTCAGATGAATAGTTTGTTGCACTTGACTTGACAATTGAGGGAAAAAATAATTTTATGAAGTAAAGTAAAAAAGCTTTACACAATTATTGTTTTTTGTTATAGTATGTAAGGTAATTGATTTAAAACAATTAATCAGATTAAATTAAGTAATTGGAGGAATATAAAAATGGCAGTTAAAATTCGTTTAAAACGTATGGGTAGCAAAAAGAAACCTTTCTACCGTATCGTCGTAGCAGATTCACGTTCACCTCGTGATGGACGTATTATTGAGAAAGTGGGAACATACAACCCATTAACAGATCCAGAAACAATCGAAATTCAAGAAGACTTAGTATTACAATGGTTAGGTAATGGTGCCCAACCTTCAGATACAGTTCGTAATATTTTATCTCGTCAAGGAGTTATGAAAAAATTCCACGAAAATAAATATTCAAAATAATTGACTGTAGAAAAGGATGAGTTTCATGCCGAATGTCGAAGAACTAATACTAACTATCGTAAAACCTTTAATTGAGCATCCTGACGATGTGACTATTACAATCGAGCCATCTGGACAATTTACAGATTATCGACTAACAGTCCATCCAGATGATATTGGGAGAGTAATTGGTAAGAAAGGCCGTGTTGCACGTGCCATTCGTACAATTGTTTACAGTATTCGTGGAAAAGACGGTAAAAAAATCCGTTTAACGATTATTGATCCAAATGAACAATAATTCCAATTAAAATACAATAGTAATTGGGTGAATCGATTCCGAATATGACAGATTTGATCATATAAAGTGAGAATTAAATTTTCTATGATGAAGGATTGATGACTAGCGTCATTAATCCTTTTTATTTTTAACTATTGAAGCTTTAAGCTGAATAGATATAAGAAGTGATACAAGTAAATTAAAAGACTTTAGAAGAGTAGTATCTCTTATGAAAATTGATTATAATAAAGAAAATAGGTGTTGGAGGGGATTATTTGCGCTATTTAAAAGTAGGGAAAATTGTTAATACACAAGGATTGAAAGGCGAATTAAGAATTCAATCCGTAACAGACCAACCAGAAGTACGGTATAAAAAAGGTAATGTATTATTTTTAGCACATGCCGATGAAAAAACGCCACTTATGGAATTAAAAATTGTATCATACCGTCGTCAAAAAAATCTAGATATTTTAAAATTCGATTCATTTAATAATATCAATCAAGTGGAACAGTATAAAGGCTATGATTTATTAGTAGCTATTGAAGAAAATTCTGATGAAATAAATACGGAAGATGGATTATATTATTTTGAAATTATGGGGTTAACTGTAGAAACAGCAAACGGACAATTGGTGGGAACAATTACCGATATTTTATCTCCGGGTGCAAATGATGTATGGGTTGTCACAACCGATAATAAGCAAACTATTTACTTACCTGCGATTAAAGATGTGATTAAAGCTATTGATATGAGTGAACGAAAAGTTGTGGTGGAATTAATAGAGGGATTGGTTGAATGAAAATTAATGTCATTACTTTATTTCCAGAAATGATTGAACAAGGTTTAAATGGTTCAATGATGGGACGAGCACAAGCTCAGGGACATGTTCAAATTGAACCAATTAATTTTAGAGAATTTTCTATTAACAAACATCAACATGTTGATGATTATCCTTATGGTGGTGGAGCTGGTATGTTATTGATGCCTGAACCAATTGTGAAAGCGATTGAACAAGCTAAAGCATCAAATGATCAAGGCCAATCACATGTTGTGTTAATGGATCCAGGTGGAGAGAAATTCAATCAAAAGATGGCGCAAGAGTGGAGTAAAAAAGATCACTTAGTATTGATTTGTGGACATTATGAAGGGTTTGATGATCGTATCCGTTCATATGTTGATCAAGAAGTGTCGATTGGTGATTTTGTTGTTACTGGTGGTGAACTACCAGCTATGGTAATGATTGATGCTACCGTTCGATTATTAGATAATGTCTTAGGAAATGAAGAATCAGCGATTGATGAATCACATTCAAATGGTCTTTTAGAGTACCCACAATACACACGTCCTCGCACATATGATGGATTAGAAGTTCCAGCTGTACTATTAAGTGGACATCATCAAAAAATTGAAGCATGGCGTCATAGGGAGTCATTAAAACGAACTTTATTGAAACGACCAGACTTATTAGAAACCTATCCTTTAACTAAAGAAGATCTAATTTTGTTAGAAGATATCAAAAATGAATTAAGCGAATGAAAGAAGTGATAGCTTATATTAACAGCTAAAGAATGGCAATTCGCTGAACGATTTTATAGTTTTTACTGGCCTAATTTAATTATACTCATCTTAGTATTGGGGATAATTGCGTTAATCATCCGATTATATGCTAGTAAAAGAGCGAGACGATGGAACAAATGGTTAATACTTATAGCGTTTGTATTATCTTGTATGACAACGTGGCAATATAAGTCTAATCAACTTTATTTAAAACAAATGAGATTAGTTACACCACAAATTCGAATAGTTGAGCCAAGATATCATCGCTTGGTACCTTATCCTGATAATTTAGTTGATTTATATCGTATTTATGGAAAAACAGATTCATTAGATCATTTACCATTTTATAAAGCAACATTTACATCTGAGAAATTTCATTTGCTTGGTTTTGATGATAAAAATGCGTATATAGAAGTAACAGGTGAAGTTTGTATTTTACCATTACGAAAAATCTCTTTTGAAGATAAAAATATAGTGGATTTAAAAGAACCAAGTATTATTATAATAGCCAACCATTATCATTTAACTGATCCTTCATATGAACAGTTAGGATTTATTAATCCAAATAAACAATATGTCATTAACGTAAAAACAGCATTAGAAAATAAGAATTTAAAGTATCAAGTTGATTCAAATAAAACATATCGACGTTTAGAATGGCGCATTGTTAATGAGTATTTGTTTAACGATTTTCTTTATACTAGACGTGGAGATGTATAGTTACTTGATTTGTCATAAAAATATAATTTTTGGCTTTACTACAAGACATTATTATGATATGCTATTTTTTGTAGGTCAAAGATCTACATATCAACGATATTCCGCTGTGAAGGAAGACATGAATATTTGTTAGGAGGAGAAAGAAATGAGTAAATTAATCGAAGAAATTACAAAAGCACAATTGCGCGAAGATATTCCAACATTTCGTCCTGGAGATACTGTACGTGTTCATGCTAAAGTTGTTGAAGGTGAACGTGAACGTATTCAGATGTTCGAAGGCGTTGTAATTAGCCGTCGTGGTGCAGGTGTTAGTGAATCTTATACAGTTCGTAAAGTATCTAACGGTGTTGGTGTTGAACGTACCTTCCCATTACATACACCACGTGTTGCTCAAATTGAAGTAATTCGTCATGGACGTGTACGTCGTGCTAAACTTTACTACTTACGTGATCGTCATGGTAAAGCTGCTCGTATCAAAGAAGCACGCCGCAAGTAATCAGTATTCCAACCCTTGCATTAGCAAGGGTTTTTTATTTCTTATTTTTTAACTATAAATATCATTTAATATATATTTTTTATTTTTATTTTAAAATTATGGACAAATAAAATGTAAAAGTTTTAAAATAGTTAAGGAATAATTATACACTAAAAATTTAAAATTAATTTCTAGGAAGAGTGGCAATACAAAATGAATGCAAAGCTATCAATTATTGTACCTTGTTATAATGAAGAAGAGTCTATTGAAATGTTTTATGACGCAATGGAAAAAATAAAAAAACAAATGCCTTTAAATTTTGAATATTGGTTTATTGATGATGGCTCTACTGATCATAGTTTAAAAACAATGAGAAAATTAAATCGTCAAGATAAAAATGTTCACTATTTATCTTTTTCAAAAAACTTTGGAAAAGAAGCGGCTTTGTATGCAGGATTACAGCATGCAACAGGAGATTACGTGACGGTAATGGATGTTGACTTACAAGATCCACCGGAATTGTTACCAGAAATGTATCATTTGCTCGTGTCAAAACGTTTAGATTGTGTAGGAACACGACGAACAACTCGAACAGGTGAACCAAAATTGCGTAGTTTTTTTGCGAAGACATTTTATAAATTGATTAATAGTATTAGCAATGTGAAGATGGTAGATGGCGCAAGAGATTATCGGTTAATGAATCGATCAATGGTCAATGCCGTGTTACAATTATGCGAATTCAACCGTTTTTCAAAAGGAATTTTCGAATGGGTAGGATTTAAGACAGAGTATATTCCTTTTGAAAATCAAGAAAGACAAGCTGGAACAACCTCATGGTCATTTTGGAAATTATTTAATTATTCAATCGATGGCATCATAAATTTTTCTGAAATTCCATTAGATATTGCATCTATAGTTGGTGCATTAACTTGTTTAGGTTCAATTTTGACGCTGATTTTTATAGTGATACGCGCACTATGCTTCGGAGATTCAGTAAATGGATGGCCTTCATTAGTATCATTCATTTTATTTTTAGGTGGTATCCAGTTATTGTGTTTAGGTATCATTGGTAAATATATCGGAAAGATTTTTCTTGAAACAAAAAGACGACCGATTTATTTAATAAAGGAATCTGATGCATATGAGTTATAAAGATAAATTTATAAATTTAAAAAATAACATACAACAATTCAAAAGCTTTGAATCATTGTATATGTTATTTTTATTTATTTTAGTAGCTTGCTTATTTTGTTTTCAACAAATAAAAATGCACCAACTGTCTTTAGGTGCTGATACTATCTTTCATTATAATCGAATCTATGAAGCCTATATGCAAATTAAAACGGGGCATTTTGAATATTTTATTTCACTATTTAGTTTTAACCAAAGTGGAAGAATCGTTAATGCATTCTACGGTCCGTTATTTACATATATGCAAGGCTTACTGCTGCTTATAGCAGGAAATTGGTTTAGATATCAAGTATTGTCCAATATAATTATCTATGTAGTTGCTTCTTCATCTATGTATAAATTACTTCGATATAATGGGGTAAAACAATCTTATAGTATATTATTATCGATCATTTATTTAACAACATATAGTATTCAATATTGGGTGATTCAGCAAGCTTTTTCAGGCTGGGCATTAGCATTTTTACCGTTAGCATTATTTAGTGTGACTCAATTAATCGACGAAAAGAAAATCAATCCATTGTTGTTAGCATGGTCCGTTTCATTATTAGTCAACATTCATTTATTAACTGCTGTTTTTTTTGTATTACTATATGCCTTGGCTTTTTTAATTATTGTCATTGATTGCTTAAAGAAAAAAGAGGGAATAAAAGGTGTTGTAAACTTAATAAAGAATGGCTTGTTTAGCGTGATTATTTTCTTCATTTTAACGTTTCAATATTGGATGGGATTATATTTAATTTATAAAAATAATATGATAAAAAAACCATTTATTAACCAAGCAATGGGGACAAGTACGATTACTGGCGATCGTGTGTATATGCTTTTTTTACCAGTATTTTTAATACTAATTATTAGTTACGTCATTTTATCAATAATTAAAAAGAGAATAAAATTAAGTACAAAGTATTTAGGGTTATTAGCCCTTATATTTTTATTGCTCAGTACAAATGTCATTCCATGGCAAAATTTACTTGAGGCGGGTTATAGTGCGGTAACGATAATCCAGTTTCCTTTTCGATTTTTTATTTTTTCTATCCCTTTATTTTTATTAATCACGGGACGATTATTAATGGAACAGACTCAGCTATTTAAATTGAAGTATATCCATTTAAATGCAGTAATACTATTAATATTGGGAGTAAGTATAGGATATGTGCAAACATTTTATATATTAACCGAAAATTACGCCAGAGCAGATCAATACTTAAGAGATGCAAAAGGGAAATATATAGTTAGCCAGCCAATTACTTCTGATGAATTAAATCGTATTAAATATTCAGCAGACAAATCATTGCTACTGAAGCAATATCAAAAAGGGACGCCCGATTATTTACCTTTAATAAAAAAGACAAAAGAAAATAAATATAAAATGTATTTAAAACAAATTGTTCTAAATGAAACACCTCAACAAGTTAAAAAGTTAAATAAAAAAGTTACTAACAAAGGGTTAGAAATAACATGGGAAAGCGAAAATGAGCAAATTCTAGAACTTCCAATTGTTAAATATAATGCAACAGAGCTAAAAGTGAATGGTAAAAAATTGAATAAATCTGATTACCAATTGTCTACCATTGGCGTTGTAAAAATTAAATCAAAGATTGGAAATAATCATTTAATTGCTAATTACAGTAATTCGAAGATGATGTATCCCTTATTTCTTATTTTTAGTAGTTTATTTTTAATCACATCAGGTTACATTTGGATTAATGAAATAAGTGTTCAGAAAGGATAAATCAATGATTGATGAAGACGAAACAAACAATTTTAATCGTAGATTAATTCAATTAAAACAAATAATTACTAATGAAGTAATGATGTACTTAATATTTGGGGTCTTAACTACTGTAGTCAACTTAATAATTTTTTTCATCTTTACTAAAATATTTGTTAGTGGATGGCTGTTAGCGAATATTATTGCATTTATTATTTCTGTGTTATTTGCTTATTGGACTAATAAACTATACGTCTTTAAGTCAAATAGTAAAGATAAGCTCGTAATTTTAAAAGAATTTATAACGTTTATTTCAGCTAGATTATTTTCGTTAGGAATTGAGATTCTCACGCTATTCATTATGTTACAGTTATTAAATCTCAACGACGTTTTTGGCAAAGTGACTGCTCAAGTTATCGTAGTCGTATTAAATTATGTATTCAGTAAAGTATTTGTATTCAGAAAACCAAAATAAATTATAAAAATTTTTTATAAAGAAAATAAAATAGACCTCTCACTTTTTAAAAATATGATACAATAATCATATAAAACGTTTTCAAAGGAGCGGACTATGATTCATCACAATGAAATTAATGAAAGAATACATTCTGGAAAACTATATTTTAATAATCAAGAGGAATTGCTAAAAGAACGTCTAGCGCGATTAGACTTAGTACATCGAGTTAATCAATTATTACCTAGCCAATTAGAAGAAAAAAATAAAGAATTACAATCAATGCTTGCTTCATTTGGGCAGGGAAGTCACATTGAGACGCCATTCTATGCAAATTGGGGTGGGAAGCATGTTCATATTGGCGAAGGAGTATATATTAACTTTAATTTACATTTAATGGATGATTCACATATATATATTGGCGATCACGTTATGATAGGACCTAATGTAGTTTTATCTACTAGTATGCATCCTGTTAGTCCAGAATTAAGGGAAAAACAGGCACAATTTAATTTAGAAATAAAAATTGGCCATAATGTTTGGATTGGTGCTAATAGTGTTATCATGCCTGGAGTATCGATAGGAGATAATAGCATCATTGGAGCTGGTAGTGTCGTTACAAAAGATGTTCCTGCTAATGTGATTGCATTAGGATCACCAGCAAGAGTCTTTCGGAATATATCGGAAGAAGACCGCCAGCAATATAATAAAGGTCAAGCCATTGATTTATAAATATTTGTTTAACCATAAAAAAAGCTCAGACATAAAGTCAGAGCTTTTTTTGTTTTATTTGATAACTAATTTAAGTGAATCTAAGTTTTGGTGCATTTTATCAATGTATGATACTTGGTTTTGCATGTCATCTTTAGATAGACTTTCTAATGGACTTAATACAGCTAATTTTAAATCTAATTCATCACTTAAAGTTTGTGCAACTTTTGAACTTGCAGAATCTTCTGTGAAAATTATTTTTATGTTATATTCTTCTGCTAATTCTTTTAGTTGAGCGAGTTGAGCTGGACTTGGTTCAATTTCTGGATTAATTCCTGAAATTGGAATTTGAGTTAAACCATAAGCATCTGCTAAGTAACTAAAGGCTTGGTGTTGAGTTACAAATTGTTTATTAGAAGCATTTTTGAAAGCTGAACGGAAATCTTCATCTAAGCTTTTTAATTCGTTGATATAAGCGTTAGCATTGTTTTCGTAGTCAGTTTGATTAGCTTTATCAGCCTGAACTAAACCTTTTTCAATATTTTTAACTTGTTTTTGTGCAAGTACTGGACTTAACCATACATGAGGATCAAATTCGTGATGATGACCTTCGTGTTCATGGTCATGATCGCTATCTTCATCATGATGTTCAGCGTCTTCGTCGTGGTGGTGATCAGAGTCTTCATCATGATGTTCAGCGTCTTCGTCGTGGTGGTGATCAGAGTCTTCATCATGATGTTCAGCGTCCTCGTCGTGATGATGATCAGCATCTTCATCATGGTGTTCAGCGTCTTCATCGTGATGATGATCAGCATCTTCATCAACGGATTTCAATTCAATATCTTTTGATGCATTGATAACTACTGTTTTATCTGTGTCAATATGTTTTAGAACCTCAGGTACCCATGTTTCCATATAGTCACTATTATAAACAAATACATCACTTTCAATGATTTTTTGTAAATCTTTAGGAGTTGGTTCATATGAATGAGGTTCTGTTTGTCCTTCGATTAAGACTTCGACCTCACCATGATTACCAACTACTTGTTTGGTGAATTCATACATTGGATAGAAAGTTGTAACAACTTTTAGTGATTCATTGCCTGATTGTTTAGATGTCTTGGAATCATTAGATTGACAAGCAACTAATAGTGCAGAAGATAAGATAAAAAATAATGTGTAAAAAATTGGTTTACTTACTTTGTTTATGATTGATTGCATTTTAAATCTCCTTTTATAAAGTATAAATCGATATGATTACGATTTATTACTATGATACCGAAAATAAACCTAAATGGCAAGAGATTTTCAAAGGTCAAACTAAATACTTGAAACTCTTTATTATTTATAGTAAACTTTCTTATCGTAATGATTACGATTTAAAAATAAAATTAAGTGAGGATATGACATGGCTAAAAAATCAATAATTGCAAGAGAAATGAAGCGTCAAAAGTTAGTGGAACAATATGAAGAAAAATATGAAGCGTTAAAAGCAGCAGGTGATTATGTTGGATTAAGTCAATTACCACGTAATGCTTCTCGCACACGGTTAAAGAATCGTTCGATGAGAGACGGGCGTCCGCGTGGATATATGCGTAAATTCAAAATGTCCCGAATTGAATTTCGTGAACTAGCTCATAAAGGATTAATTCCTGGGGTAAGAAAAGCTAGTTGGTAAGAAAGTAAAACACTAATATATTAATATTTAAAACACATAAAGTCGTTTATAGTTGAATTGACTTTATGTGTTTTTATGAATTATAAGTTAACAGACACATTATATTTTTAAAGACTAACTTTTCCATTAAAGACGCTGGTATTAAATTTAATTTCGATGAGTCAAGTCCATAATCTTGTGTAAAATACTATACAATGTTCTATAC
Organism: Atopobacter phocae ATCC BAA-285; assembly: GCF_000526675.1. GTDB lineage: Bacteria > Bacillota > Bacilli > Lactobacillales > Aerococcaceae > Atopobacter > Atopobacter phocae. The sequence goes on along the minus strand of NZ_JAGN01000030.1, from coordinate 263 downwards.
TCTCTTACTGGTTAAACTTGATATACTTTCTTGTAGAACTGAGCCATTCGTCATGTGTGTCCATCAGGACAGCGCCAATTAACCGATTGGCTGACGCACGATTGGGGAAAATACGAATAATCTTTTCTCTTCGGCGCACTTCTTGGTTCAATCGCTCAAGAAGATTGGTGCTTTTTAATCGATTGTGACCTTTACCAATTACTGTGTATTGAAAGGCATCTTCGAAGCCATTATCTAAAGTCTCACAGGCTTTTGTATATTTC
>NZ_JAGN01000029.1 GCF_000526675.1 Atopobacter phocae ATCC BAA-285 | reverse complement strand
CTTCCACAACACGGGCAACAATCAATCGGCTCGATTAATTGACCAGATAATAGAAAAGATAAACGTCCTTTAATTGAACATTTTGTTAATTTTTGGTCATTAATTTTGATGTTTTTATCGTTTAATCCGAGTAAAGATGGTATAATTTTAGTCATGGAACAGCTCTCCTTTATTATGGTTTAGGCGCTTATAATATACAGAAGATCTGTTCTTTTTTGTACCCTAAAATAAAAAATAGAGTTGAGGCCTTCGGCCATCAACCCTATAAATTATAGAACCAAAATATATAAAAAGTTTGAAGCAATATTATTTATCGCTTCAATCTTTTATATCATCTAATTTATTAAGCTTTATTTTTTAAACGTTCTACATCACGTGCAATAGACACTTCTTCATCTGTTGGAATATTTAAAACAACACATGTTGAATCGTCAGTTGAGATAATGCCTTCACCACGGAATCCTGTATTTTTAGCTTCATCAATTTTACATCCTAAGAATGTTACCCCGTCAATCACTTGTTGACGAGTGATTGATGAATTTTCTCCAATACCTGCCGTAAAGACAATAGCATCTACACCATTCATAATCGCAGCATATTGTCCAATATATTTTTTCACACGGTTATTGAAAATATCAATGGCAACTTGAGCACGTTCATTACCTTCTTCAGCAGCTTTTTCAACTTCACGCATATCGCTAGATACACCTGAAATTCCAAGTAAACCTGATTTTTTATTTAAAATATTAACCATTTCTTCAATTGATTCGATACCTTCTTTACGCATTAAGAATGGTAAAAGAGAAGCGTCGATATCACCTGAACGAGTACCCATTGTTACACCAGCTAAAGGAGTGAATCCCATTGATGTATCAATTGATTTACCATTTTCAACCGCTGTAATTGATGCACCATTACCTAGGTGGCAAGTAATGATTTTTAATTCTTCAATTGGTTTACCTAACATTTCAGCAGCACGATGAGCTACAAATTGATGACTTGTTCCATGCGCACCGTATTTACGAGCTTTATGTTTTTCGTAATATTCATAAGGTAAACTGTATAGATAGTTTTCTTTTGGCATGGTTGTATGGAATGATGTATCAAACACAGCAACGTTAACTGCCTTTGGTAAAACTTTTTGGAAAGCACGAATAACACTTGCTTCAGCTGGATTGTGAAGCGGTGCAAATTCACCTAAATCTTCAATTTGTTGAATTGCTTTATCATCAATTAAGGCGCTTTCTTTGAAAATTTCTCCACCAGCGACTACACGGTGTCCAGCACCTGTGATTTCATCAAATGATTCGATAATTTTTTCATCTAATAATGCATTAATTAATACATCAACCGCTGCATCATGATTAGGTAAATCTAATACACGATGGAATTCTTGTCCTTCACCATATTTAATTGTTACGATTGAATCATTTAACCCAATTCGTTCAATTAATCCTTTGGCAACCACACTTTCTTGTGGCATATTATATAATTGAAATTTTAAACTTGAACTCCCTGCATTAACAGCAATTGTTTTTGTCATTTTCTTTACTCCTTTTAATCAAATATTTCATGTACCTTTTTAACTATAACACCCAAGTGCCAATGGGTAAAGCCCTATCATTTATAAAATTTTGATTATTTAAAAAGTTTGATTCCAATTTTTAAATGAAGCAATAAATTTACGTGCTTCTTTTATATCATTAAAACGTGGCATTTCTCCATAAAGTATATGTGGCGCTTGTTTAGCTTTATCTCCTGCTTTTTGAATAATTAACAAGCCTTTTTGTTCATTTTCTTTTTTAAAGAATTCTGATGGAAAGCTTAATACGCCTTGTAAATAGCCAACATTTTTTAAATACATCATAATTCGCTTCACAGCATCTTCTGTTAATTGATGCATTGGCAAAATAAACATTCCCCATCCATCTGGTTTTAAATGATTAAGATGCTGTTCAATTAATAGCTCATGTGCATAACTCATTCCATCGGTTCGTTTTAGTTGATAAGACGCACTCACTGATTCAACTGGATAATAGCCAATAGGTAAATCTGAAACAGCTAAATGTACTGGATCAATTAATAAATGTTGTAAACTATCTTGATGATACAATTTAATAGGTTGTTTCAATATATCAATTACGTTCTGTGCTAAAGCAATTAATAAATCATCATTGTCCACACCTACACCGAAAGCTTGTCGTACTTCATTTAATTGAGCGACAACCGTTGATAATAAGAAACTTCCCCCTACAGCTAAATCCATCACTTGAATTGGTTCAACATCTTTAAACGTTTTTTGCATCAATTCGGCTGATATGATTGATACTAATAAACTAACAGCTTCTGGTGTGATTAAATGATTAGCTTGAATAGCATCTTCTTGACTTCCTTTATAAAAAGATAATTGCATTGCTTTACGCCATTCCATTGTACTAAGATTCATTGCCTTCAATTCACTATATAATTGTTGCAATTGAACGACTACTTCGCTATGTGGCAAGCCATCAACTATTTGAATTTTTCCGTCATCAGCAATATTTTGCAATGTTTCTGTCAAAGTTTCCATGTAACTTGCATTGACATCCTCTTTTAGTCGATTAATCATTTGTTGGAGTAATTGATAAGCTTGAATAGATTGATCATGCATCCTTTTTCCCTCAATTTCTTTAAATTATTATTTACTTCGTAAAAATAGGAGGCCCTCAAAAGAGTTCCTCCTTAATTTTTAAATATATTATTGTGCCACTAATTATTTAGCGCGTTTTTGGTAACTACCATCACTTGTATTAACAATTAGACGGTCACCTTTTTCAATAAAATCAGGAACCATTACTACTAATCCTGTCTCCATTGTTGCTGGTTTACCTGAACCTGTAACAGTCGCTCCTTTGATTGAAGGCTCTGTTTCTTCAACCATTAATGTAACTGTTCCCGGTAATGATACACCAATTACTTCTTGACCATAAAATTCAATTTCAACTTGTTCATTCTCAAGAAGATATTTCAATTCTGATTCGATTGAATCTGTTGGCAATTCGTATTGTTCAAATGTTTCTAAATCCATGAAGAAAGCAACTTCATCCATGCTATACAAATATTGAACAGATTTCTTCTCAATATATGCACTTTCAAATTTTTCATCTGGACGGAATGTAGTATCATAAGTTGCTCCACTACGAACATCGCGTAATTTCATGCGCATAACTGTATTACCTTTACCAGGTTTATGATGACTTGCTTCCATTACTTTAATTAATTTATTATCTTGGATAAATGTCATTCCACTTCTTAAATCTACTGCTTGAACCATGTTTATTCCTCCTAGAAACGATCTATTGGCGTCTATTGTACCATAAATCTACCCCCACGCCAATAGGTGAGCGATAGCTGTTGTAAACATTGTCATTCCTATTCCTAAAGCTGTCGGAATCCAAAATGAATGCCACGTCCATTTCCAACTTTTAGTTTCATTATGTATCGTTAATAAAGTGGTCCCACATGGCCAATGGAATAATGTAAAGAGTAAAACATTTAATGCCGTCAATGCCGTCCAGCCATTCACTAATAACAGTTCACGCAATTGATCAATGGTATCAAAATCAACAATTGTATTCGTCGCTAAATACCCCATCAACATACAAGGAATAACAATTTCATTAGCAGGTAACCCAATAATAAACGCCATTAATATAATACCGTCCAGACCCATCAATTGTGCAAAAGGATCTAAAAAATTGGTGAAATGTGTGAGTAAAGAAATATCTCCTAATTTCCAATTCGCCAATACCCAAATTAAAACTCCAACTGGTGCTGAAACTTTGATTGCACGTGCTAAAACAAAAATTGTTCGATCTAAAACAGAACGCACTAATACTTGTCCAAAACGTGGTTTACGATAGGGCGGCAATTCCAATGTAAAGGAACTTGGTAAACCTTTTAGCAAAGTGTTTGATAGAACACGACTGACAACAAATGTCATCATAACACCTAACAAGATGGAACCTGTTAAAAACAGTGCTGATTGTATAGAGTTTAAAAATCCTCCACCCTTTCCAACGAAGAAAATCATAATGACACTAATTAAAATCGGAAACCGTCCATTACATGGCACCAGATTATTCGTCAAAATGGCGATAATCCGCTCTCTTGGTGAATCAATAATACGAGCCCCCACAACACCTGCAGCATTACATCCAAATCCCATACACATGCTCAACGCTTGTTTTCCACAAGCACCTGCTTTTTGAAATACGTGATCTAAATTAAAAGCAATCCGTGGCAAATACCCTAAATCTTCAAGTAATGTAAAGAGCGGGAAAAAGATAGCCATTGGAGGTAACATAACAGCAATTACCCATGCAACAACTTTATACACACCTTCAATTAACAAACCTTGTAACCACATTGGCCAATTCCAGCTTTGAGCTAATTTTAACCATTCGTCATGAATCCAAAATAATCCTTTAGACAATAGTTCACTTGGATAATCAGCTCCTTCAATCGTAAACCAGAAAATGCCAAATAAAAATAAAAGCATAATAATAATTCCAGATACTTTTCCAGTTAATAGTCGATCAATTTTCCGATCACGCACATCATAATTAATATCCTCATACGTTGTGACATCGTTAGCAGTCACACTAGCCCGATTAATAAAGGCTTCTACTAAATCTGATTCATCCAGCTGATTAACCATTTCTAATAAATGCTCACGTACTAACGGATTATAAAAAGCATGCCCTTCATAAACATCTTTAATAGCTTGTTGTAAATCATCTAGTCCTTTTTCATAAGTAGCTGATGTCCCAATAACTGGTACACCTAATAAATAAGAAAGTTTATCTAAATCAACTTGAATTTTCTTACGTTTAGCTTCATCTAACAAATTAACACAGACAATGACTTTAGGAGTTAGCTGTAAAATTTGCAATACTAAATTCAAATTACGTTCTAAAGAAGTTGCATCACACACCACAACCGTCACATCAGATAATTGAGACTGTATGAAATCACGTGCGATAACCTCTTCTTGTGAACGAGCCATTAGTGAATATGTTCCAGGTAAATCTACAAATACAATTCGCTGATCATTAAAATAAGATTCTCCTTGAGCTAATCCCACTGTTTTTCCTGGCCAATTCCCAGTATGTTGTCTTAAGCCCGTTAATGAGTTAAATATTGTACTTTTTCCAACATTCGGATTACCCGCTAAACTAACAACAATATCTTGATCACTTTTTTTCTTAATATTTAATTGTTCCATTGTTATTGCTTCTTCCATTATTGATTCACCTTCTTTACTTCAATACCCTTTGCTTCAGTTTCTCGAATTGAAAAAACAGTACCACGTACTTTGTAAGCGCATGGATCACCACTTGGAGCCGCATATAAAACATCCACAGTTGTACCATTTGTAAAACCTAAATCCCATAATCTTCTCATCATTGAAGGATCTAAATCAATAGATTTTACAACTCCACTTTCTCCTAATTCTAAATCGATTAACTTCAACACACTCTCTCCTTTATAATTATTATTATTTACATTTTAGTTAACTTAAAATTAAGGACATTTAAATTATAGCGTATATAAATAAAAAGTAAATAATTAAATTACTTTTTTCACAATATTGTCTAGTTTAAAATAATTATACTTTTAAAAGTTGAGCGCAATAAAAAAACACACATTCCTAAGAATGTGTGTTTTAAATTTCATTTATATCAATTTATAATTATGCTTCTTGAGCAACTGGATAAACTGATACTTGAGTTTTCTTTTTACCTAAACGTTCGTATTTAACAACGCCATCTATTTTTGCAAATAATGTGTCATCGCCACCACGTCCAACATTAACACCTGGATGGATTTTAGTACCACGTTGACGGTAAAGAATTGAACCTCCAGTAACGAATTTACCATCGCCTTCTTTAGCGCCTAAGCGTTTAGATTGTGAATCACGTCCGTTAGTAGTTGATCCACCACCCTTTTTATGAGCGAATAACTGTAAGTTAAATTTTAACATAGTTGCACCTCCTACTTGTGCTTAATAATCATTTGAATATAAGAGCGATATGACTCTTCAATGCCTTGAACACTTAAGTGTAAGTGTTGCATCAAAAATTGACTCTTTTCAAATATTTCTGGCGACTGTATGTCCAACAACCCTTCAATTTTTAAAAAACCACCTTCAATTTCATCAACTGTAATTGAAACTGGTGCTTTTAAAAGTTCAGTGAGTGTATTAGCGCTACCTATTACTAAGGCGCTAATCGCTGAACAAACGATATCTTCTCCATATTGTCCAAAACCTGCGTGACCAGTTACAGTAATACCTTCATAATGGCCCTCGCTGTTTTGAAAAATAGTAAATTTAATCATGATTAAGCGTTGATAGCATCAATCATTACTTTTGTATAAGGTTGACGATGTCCTTGTTTACGATGTGAATTTTTACGACGTAAATAACGGAATGTGACAACTTTCTTTTGACGGCCTTGTTTTTCAACTGTACCTTCAACTGTTGCGCCAGCTACTAATGGCGTACCCACTTTAACGTTATCTCCACCAACAAAAACAACTTCATCAAAAGTAACTTTTTCGCCAGCTTCAACATCAAGTTTTTCAATATAAATTGGTTGTCCAACTTCTACCTTAACTTGTTTACCACCTGTTTTAATAATCGCGTACATTTGTGCACCTCCTATTTTAGACTTAGACTCGCCGTTTAGAAGTGATTCATTAAAGAATTCTTAGACTCCTAATCGTGCGGTTGCAGTTGTGGTGCTTCACAATTACAACAAGCCTATGTTATCAAATTTAACATGTTACGTCAAGCTTTATTTCAAATAAATCCATCGTCTTATTCGTTTAAGTGGTGTGTAAATAATAAAGAAAATAACAATATTGAATAAGAGTGTTGGCCATAGTTTAATCACTACAAAATCTTGCCAATCCATTTGTGCTACTCCATTTAATTGATAAAAAACATAAATAATAAAATCCACAAAAGCAATGGATAATACGACCATAATTGAACTCATCAGCACATTTAGTGAAAAATATCGACTTGATTGACATACAAGATAGCTTAGCAAAAAGAAAACTGTCGCATAAACACCATAGTATCCCAAATAATATGTGTCATATAATAATCCAATGAAAAAAGCATAATACGGAATTGGAAAATTACTCATATAAAAACTAAAAAATGAAATCGTCAATATTGTTAAATGTGGAACAATAATTGCTTGGTTAGAAATAAACGTACTGCTCCAAATCGTTTGAATAGAACCATCAAGAATAACCGCAATGAAAAAAATAAGAGGGATAATATAATTTCGCTTAAATTTCAAATTATTCACCACTCTCACTCATCCGTTTAACAGCTGAAACATATCGCATATCATTTGTATCGGCAGCTGGTTTAATACGAACTTCTTTAAATAATCCATATCGATCATTTTTTATTTCTTCTACCGTTCCAATAAGTAATCCTCTTGGCGACACTCCGCCTAAACCACTTGTAATGACTTTATCACCAATTTTAATTTCAGCGTCCGGGTCAATTTGAGTCATTAAAAGGGAGTTAACGTGATCAATATCTCTTGCCACTGTTCCATAAATACTTTGGTCGTCTACTTGAATCATACCTGCAATTCTTGTTTTTGAATCCTCAGAGCTTGTCATTAGACTAACCTTTGCTGTAGTAAGATTGACTTCAGTTACTCGACCAATTAAACCATTTCCTGCCATGATAGACATATTTATCTCAATCCCATCAGTTGAGCCTTTATTTATAATAATTTGACTTAACCAGTTATCAGGATTTCTTGAAATAACTGCTGCATTAATCAATTGATACTCATTTAATGTATCTACTAACTCTAGCTGATCTTTCATTTTTTGATTATCTTTTTCCATTTCAGCTAAGCGTACTTCTAATTCAAATGTTGTTTCTACTTTGCTTTTTAATTTTTCATTTTCCTCATAAGTATTTATAAGATGATCAACTGAACTCGTAAAATTCCTTAACGCATTGCCAGGTGCTGAAATCATTCGACTTGGCAATGAAATTAAGTCATTGGTTATAGACGTTACCACGGTTTGTTCATAACGACTACTAATTGCATATAAACTGACGATTCCTATTACTGCAATCAGTAGACTGATCATTTTCTTATTTGAAAAAAATTGATTCACTTTAATTTCACACCCGATCTTTTAAACGTTTATTCATAAATTCTGGATTTTGCAGCAAAATTCCTGTACCTAATGCTACACATTCTAAAGGCCGATCACTTATAAAAACTGGTACTTTAGTAACTTGTACAATCACATCGGCAATATGATGTAACAAAGCTCCACCACCTGTTAAAACAATTCCACGGTCGATAACATCGCTGGTGATTTCTGGTGGAGTTTGTTCCAACACTTCTTTTATAGTAACAATAATTTGATGAACGATATCCTTTAAAGCATCTGCTAAAACACTTGGTTCTACTAGGAGGCGCTTAGGCAAACCTGTCGCTATGTCTCTTCCTCTAATGCTCATAGATTCATAATGGTTGGCAAATTTTTTATCAGCAACGCCTATCTTAAATTTAAGTTGTTCTGCTGTTCTTAGTCCAATATGCAAATTATATACATCTCTTACAATTTGGATGATTGCTTCGTCCATTTTGTCACCACCTACTCGAATGGTCTGACTTCGGACAATACCATTCATAGATATAGTAGCAACATCTGTAGTTCCACCACCAATATCAACAATCATACTTCCCACTGGACTACTTACATCTAATCCTGCTCCGACTGCAGCAGCAAAAGGTTCTTCAACGACATATGCTTCTCTTGCTCCAGCAGATTTCGCCGCATCACGCACCGCTTTTTGTTCAACTGGTGTCACCCCACTTGGCACACAAATCATAACGTCTGGTTTTACAAAACGTTTAATTCCAACTGAATTAATAAAGTGATGTAGCATAGCAGCTGTTAGTTCATAATCAGCAATTACCCCATCTTTTAAAGGGCGTACTGTTTCAATATTTTCGGGTGTTCTTCCAATCATATTGTATGCTTCTTTACCTATTGCAATAATTTCGCCCGTTTTTTTATTTCGACTGACCACGGAGGGTTCGTTTATCAATTGGGGGCGACCTTCAACATATATACATGTATTCGCCGTACCAAGATCGATACCAATTTGTTGATTATTCCATGATAACGCCATCCAATTCCTCCTTTTAAATGATTCTTTTCTAGTATACCAAAAGAAGTTAAATTTTAATATTGTTTACTTGATTATATTTCTTTTTAGTCTTGAACACTATTGCTATACATATAATTAATTTGTTCTTAAAGATTGATACACGGAATAAAGTTTTTACACATAAAAAAGCCTCTTTGGTAAAACCAAAGAGACTTTGTTTCAAATTTGAATTGAATTATAATTTTACAACGTTAGCCGCTTGTGGTCCACGAGCGCCTTCTTCAACTTCAAACTCAACAGCTTGGCCTTCTTCTAAAGTTTTGAAGCCTTCTGAATTAATAGCTGAGAAATGTACGAATACGTCATCTCCGCCTTCACGTTCGATAAACCCAAAACCTTTTTCTGAATTAAACCATTTAACTGTACCTTGTTCCATGAACGAATGTCCTCCTTGTGCATAGCACGTAATATTTATATTCTTGAATCGTAAAGAAGACGTTTCTTGATGAACCTAACTTTTTACTCTTTCAAAAACACTACAGTAATTATAACATGCTTACTATCTTATATCAAGATTGTTCCCCTATTCTTTTTTAAGATATTTTATTTAGAATTTATAGAAGCATTGTTGTACTAGCAACTCTAAAGTGTATTTTATTGTTACTTATTACATCAAATGTAACCGCCTCAATGAAACGTATTGGTTCCCACCAATAATCAGATGATCTAATACTTCTATGCCCATTAATTCCCCACACTCTACCATACGTTTTGTAAACATGATGTCCGCTTCAGAAGGTGTCGTGTCGCCGCTTGGATGATTATGTGCAATTAATAAACTGGCAGCAGATTCTTTAACGGCTTCTCTAAATATTTCACGTGGATGTGCAATTGAACTATTTAACCCACCTGTAAAAATAATTTTTTCAGTAAGCACTTGGTTTTTGGTGTTCAAAAAAAGCGCTACTAACTTTTCTTGATGTGCATTTGATAACATCTTAATGAAATGCTTTCCTGCATCCTCAGCTGTTTTAACGGTCATACCTCGAATCGGTTCAGAATATACGATACGTTCACCTAATTCCATCATTGCCTGTAATTCAATCGCTTTCACTTGACCAATTCCCGGAATTAATTGAAGTTCTGATAAACTAGCTTGCCGTATACGGTTTAAATCGCCAAATTTTTCTAAGACATTTAAAGCTAATTCAATTACACTCTTATCTTTTGTACCCGTTCGTAATAAAATAGCGAGTAACTCATGAGTCGCTAATGCTTTAGGCCCTAACATCAACAGTCTTTCTCGGGGTTGCTCTAGTACAGGAAACTCTCTAATTCTTGATACTAATTGATTCATTTCATTTTCCTCCTCATCTCACTAGACGAGATAAAAAATGATTAATACTTTTTTCTTCTTATTCATTACACAAAAATATACTCTCATTTAAAATACAAACAAAAAGAGATAGCCATAGAAGCTATCTCTAATTATTCATTACTTATTTGATTCACTTAATGTTTCGATACGTTCTAATACGGCTTGACGTTGTTTTTCATATCCTTCTTTTTTCTCACGTTCTTTTTGAACTACTGCTTCTGGAGCACGTGATACAAATTTTTCATTAGATAATTTTTTATCAATCCGCATTACTTCTTGATCTAATTTATCAACTTCTCCTTTTAACCGTTCAATTTCTTCATCAATATTAATTAATCCATCTAATGGAATATAAATATCTGCACCATCAATGACCGCAGTCACAGCTTGTGTTGGCGCATCAATTGATAAAGATAGTACTAATTCATCAGGATTTCCAAAACGTTTAATATATGCTTGATTTTCTTGTAGAACATTTAGAATATTCTGACTCTTTGCTTGAACAAGAATGTTAACAGGTTTAGAAAGTGGTGTATTCATTTCATTTCGAATTGTACGCACAGATTTAATTAGGTCAATTAACAAATTCATGTCACGTTCAATCGTTGAATGAATTAATGATTGATTAACTGTAGGATAAGGTGCGACTACAATAGATCCAGTTGTTTGTGGCAATGCTTCCCAAATCTCTTCTGTTACAAACGGCATAATTGGATGTAGTAGACGTACCATTGCACTTAATACTTCAGATAAAACGCTACGTGTTACTAATTTAGCTTGTTCATTATCGCTAGCTAACGTTTCTTTACTCATTTCAATATACCAATCACAGAAATCATCCCAAATAAAGTGGTATAAGGTACGGCCAGCTTCTCCAAATTCAAATTTATCAAATAATTCAGTCGTTTTACCAATCGTTTCATTTAAACGACTTAAAATCCAACAATCAGCAAAACTAAAATGTTCTAATGTATCTAACGGTTGAATTGAATGTCCCTCAATATTCATCAAAGCATAGCGACTAGCGTTCCAAATTTTATTAATAAAATTCCAAGCCGCTTTCATTTTGTCATCACTATAGCGTACATCTTGTCCTGGAGCAGATCCTGTTGATAAGAACCAACGAAGCGCATCCACTCCATACGTATCAATCACGTCCATTGGGTCTACACCATTTCCTAATGATTTACTCATCTTACGCCCTTCTTCATCGCGAATTAATCCGTGTAGTAATACATTAGCGAAAGGTTTTTGTCCAGTAAATTCCAGACTTTGGAAAATCATTCGACTAACCCAAAAAGTTAAAATATCATAACCCGTAACTAACGTTGACGTTGGGAAATAACGTTGATAATCTTCAGTTGACGCATCTGGCCAACCCATTGTTGAAAATGGCCATAATGCAGAACTAAACCATGTATCCAAAACATCTGTATCTTGTTCCCAATCTTCTATTGGAGTCGGTGCTTCAGTTCCGACAAATACTTCTCCTGTTTCTTTATGATACCACGCTGGAATTTGATGTCCCCACCACAATTGACGAGAAATTACCCAGTCGTGAATATTTTCCATCCAACGTAAATAGGCATCATTAAAACGTGTCGGAAAGAAATTAATGGTTTGATCATTTTCAGCGCGTTGTGCATCGATAGCTTGCTTCGCAAGTGGCTGCATCTTAACAAACCATTGAGTTGATAAACGTGGTTCTACAATGACTCCTGTACGTTCTGAATGTCCCACACTATGCATGTGCTCTTCAACTTTTACTAATAGGCCAGCTTCTTTTAAATCAGCAATGACGGCTTTACGCGCTTCAAATCGATCCATGCCAGCATATTTACCCGCACGTTCATTCATCGTTGCATCATCATGCATCACATTGATACGCTCTAAATTATGACGATTTCCCACTTCAAAATCATTAGGATCATGTGCTGGTGTTATTTTAACCACACCAGTACCAAATTCCGGATCAACGTAGTAATCCGCAATAATTGGAATTTCACGATTGACTAATGGTAGGATAACAGTTTTGCCAATTAAGTCTTTATAGCGCTCATCATCAGGATGTACAGCAACTGCTGTATCACCTAACATTGTTTCTGGACGAGTTGTTGCTACTTCAAGCTTACCACTTCCATCTGTTAATGGATAATGCATATGATAGAAAGCTCCAGCTACATCTTTATGAATAACTTCAATATCTGATAATGATGTTTTAGCTTTAGGATCCCAATTGATAATGTATTCGCCACGATAAATCAAATCTTTATGATATAAGTCAACAAATACTTTTTTAACTGCATCGCTTAACCCTTCATCTAACGTAAAACGTTCACGTGAGTAATCTACAGAAATTCCCATTTTTTCCCATTGTTGACGAATGGTTGCAGCATATTCTTCTTTCCAAGCCCAAGTTTGTTCTAGGAATTTTTCACGACCTAAATCATATCGAGACAATCCTTCATGACGTAATTTTTCTTCGACTTTAGCTTGAGTCGCAATTCCCGCATGGTCCATACCAGGCAACCATAACGTATCATAGCCTTGCATTCTTTTTTGACGGATAATCATATCTTGCAACGTAACATCCCACGCATGTCCTAAATGCAACTTACCAGTTACATTGGGTGGCGGAATAACGATAGAATACGCTGGTGCTTCCTTATTACCATTTGGTTTAAAAACATCTTCATTTAACCAATTTTGATAGCGACCTTCTTCTACTTCACTTGGATTAAACTTTGGTGCCAAATTTTTCTTTGTCATCCATTTCTCCTACTTTCTTATACTTTATATTGTATTATTTTAAAAATAAAAAAAGCCCAACATATGTCGGACGAATTATCGCGGTACCACCACATTTATCAATCATTAATCGATATGATTGCATCACTCTGTTTGATAACGGAGGGACCTCCGATCATTCTCCCAAGCTACATTCATTAATTATTTGCAATCTTCTCACCTAACAGATTGTCTCTTATTTCAACTAATTAATTACTCCTCTTGTTCCTTGAATGTTGTTTTCATCTTATCATGAAGCCTGATTCAAATCAAGATTTACTAAAACTTCCGATGAATTTCTTATAATAAAAAACGTCTTAAACATTAAGACTCGTTTAAGACGTTTATCAATTAATTAAGCATTTAATTGTCCTGTACGAATTAGGTAATCATAAGCACCTAATGCAGCAGTTGCTCCACTACCCATAGAAATAATGATTTGTTTAAAGGCTGAGTTCGTGCAATCACCGGCCGCATAAACTCCCTCAATGTTAGACTTACCAAAACCATCAACTATTATTTCACCACGTTCATTCATTTCGACTGTATCTTTAAGAAATTCGGTATTTGGCACTAAACCTACCAAAATAAAGGCACCAGCAACATCTAAATGATTGACAGTATTTGTTTCACGATCAACATATGTTAATCCTTCAACGCGTTGTTCTCCACTGATTTCACTCGTAGCCGCATTAGTAATAACATGAACATTGTCTAATTCGTTCAATCGTTCTTGTAAAACTTTATCAGCTTTTAATTCTGGAGTGAATTCCAATACCGTTACTTCTTTAGCCATTCCTGCTAAATCAAGAGCTGCTTCTACACCAGAGTTACCTCCACCGATAACAGCAATAGATTGATCTTTAAACAGTGGTCCATCACAATGCGGACAATAGGCTATTCCTTTATTTTTAAATTCCTTTTCTCCCGGTACATTAATTAAACGCCAACGTGCACCTGTTGCAATGACAATCGTTTTAGCTTTTAAAGTCACATCATTTTCCAATGTAACCCAAACTAATCCTTCTTCTTCATTACGTTCAACTGACTTCACATTAAAATGTTCAATCATATCTACTTCGTATTGGGTTACATGTTCACGGACCTGAGCCATCAGTTTTGGACCTTCTGTATAAGGTGTACCAATAACATTTTCAATGCCCATTGTATCTAAAACTTGTCCTCCGAATTCTTTTGCAATAAGACCTACTTTAATTCCTTTACGCGCTGCGTATATAGCGGCACTAGCTCCAGCAGGTCCTCCACCGATAACTAATGTATCGTATACTTGAGTGTAATCAACATCAATGGTCTCTGATTGTCCTGCGATTAAATCGATTAAAGAATTCAAGTTTTGACGTCCACTTGTAAATTCTTCACCATTTTTAAATACTGTTGGAACAGCTAATATGCCACGGTCTTCTACAAGCTGTTGATGCATGCCACCTTCAATCATTGTATGGCTAATATTTTCATTAATAACACTCATAATATTAAATGCTTGGACTACATCTGGACAGTTATGACAACTTAGACTAACGAATGTTTCAAAATGCATTGGTGTTTTAATAGACTCAATTCGACGACGAACTTCATCTTCGATTTTTGGCGCACGACCACTCACTTGAAGTAACGCTAAAACAAAAGAACTAAATTCATGACCAAGCGGCACCCCGGCAAACGTTATACGGGCAACTGACTGCTTAGCAGAGTGCAACGTAAAACTCGGTGTAAGCTCTAAAGTGTCTTTTTGAATCGATAATTGATCAGATAGTTGGACAACATCTTCAACAAATTCGATTAGTTCAGCTGACTGCGCATCGTCACCAACACTTAATGTAAATATTACTGGAGATTCTAGTAAATCAAGGTATTGTTTTAATTGATTTTTTAATTCAGCAGTTAATGTCATTAAAATTCTCCTTTCATCATCAATACATGTCGATTTATCTGTCTGATGACTTGTTCAAAAAGCTTGATTGAGTATATCAATCAAGCTTTTTGATTTAATAATTTATATGTTTAGTCTAATATAATGAATTAGATTTTACCGACTAAATCTAAACCAGGTGTTAAAGTTTTACCTGATTCTTTCCATTTAGCTGGACATACTTCGCCTGGATTTTTACGCACATATTGTGCAGCTTTTACTTTATCAATTAATTGACTTGCATCGCGCCCAATACCATCTGCTGTAATTTCAACTGCTTGAACTACACCATCTGGATCAATAATAAATGTACCACGATTTGCTAAGCCTGTTTCTTCATTTAATACGTCAAATTCACGAGAAATTGCTTGGCTAGGATCGCCTACCATAATATATTCGATTGAGCTAATTGCTTCACTATGATCATGCCATGCTTTATGTACAAAGTGTGTATCTGTTGAAACTGAATATACTTCAACACCTAAACCTTTTAAAGTTTCGTATTGATTTTGTAAATCTTCTAATTCAGTTGGGCAAACGAAACTAAAGTCTGCTGGGTAGAAACAAACCACACTCCAGTGTCCTTTTAAATCGTCAGTTGACACCGTTACGAATTCTTCTTTGTGGTATGCATCTCCATTAAAGAATTGAATTTCTTGACCAATTAATGACATATTTATTCCTCCTAAATTATAATGATTATAATCACTTACACTTAATATTATACAGACTTTAACTAGAAATACAATTAATAAAACTTAAAATTAAGTTAATTTAATTTTAAAATAAGTCTTCATATAATTCTTCTTCAACTTGTTCGTTAGTTGTATAATCTTCAATTTCAATTCCTGAAACTGCTCGATTGACTAACTGCGAAACATCAATTTTTCGTTCAGCTGACTCGCTCAAATAAACACGTGGTTTAGTTTTTGGACTAGGCGGCGCAAAAACTGTACAACAATCTTCATATGGCAAAATAGAAATATCAAAACTACCTATTTGCTCTGACAATTTAATTATTTCTAATTTATCATATGTCGCAAGCGGTCGAAGTACAGGATATTCAGCTACTGCGTTAATGGCATTTAAGCTCTCTAATGTTTGACTAGCAACTTGACCTATTGATTCACCTGTAATGATAACTAGTCCACCATGTTGGCGCGTTAACTCATTCATAACTCGCAACATCATCCGACGTGTAATTGTCATTAAATAGCCTGAATTGATATGTTTTTTGATCTCCTCTTGTGTTTCTGTAAAAGGAACAGTTAAAAATGGAACATCTGAGCCATAACGACTTAAAAGTTTTGCTAATTGTTTTGTTTTTTCTAATGCTTGTGGACTTGTGTAAGGCGGACTTGCAAAATGAACAGCTGTAATTTCAATACCACGTTTTAACGCTAAATAGCCTGCCACGACCGAATCAATTCCACCCGATAACATTAATAACCCTTTACCACTTGTTCCGACTGGTAAACCTCCTGCACCTTCGTAAATCTCAGTAGAAATTAATGTATGTTTTTCTCGTATATTAATTTGGATTTTTAAATCTGGATCTTTCATTTGAACCGTTAAGTTTGGAAAACGATCCAACACCACATTACCCAACATCCGGTTGATTTCATTCGTCTTATGTTCAAAGTTACGAGTAGAACGCTTAGTAATAATCTTAAAAGTTTTTCCTTCTGTTGATTGTACTGATAATAATTTTTCAATTGTATCAATAATTACATTCATGTCATTTTCAACTTGAGTAACCGGAGAATACGATTGAATACCGAACACATAACTTAAACGTTCCAAAACAACTTCCATATATTTTGAATCACAGTATACTTTTAAAAAATCATGTTCCGCTACTACGCGTGTTTGATCTAAATCTTTTAATTTTTCTCTTACATTTTCTCCTAAACGATTAGTGAATCTTTTTTTATTTTTGCCTTTATTAGATAATTCACCATATCGTACTAATACATATTGTTTCACTATGTTCACCTCGTTTTTTATTTTCTGAAAACTGTTTTAAAATGTTTCGCAATCTCTTGCAATGTTTTACCTACTACGTGTATTTCTTCTTCTGTCGTCAAATCGCTAAAAGACAAGCGAATAGCACCTTCTGCAATGTGCTGATCAATTCCCATCTTTAACAAAGTGGATACAGGACGACGTTGTCGACTTGAACAAGCGCTTATTGTAGATACAAAAATATCATTTTCTTCAAGTGCATGTAGCAAAACTTCACCTCGTACATTTTTTAATGCCAAACAATTAATATAAGGGACTGCATCTGTAGGTGATAACCAAATTAAATTATCAATTTTATCAGTATACTGTTTTAATATTAATCTTAATTTTAATGCATCTCCATGCGTATGGTGTAATCTTAACGCTTTTGCCATCGCTACAATACCCGCTAAATTTTCGGTCGTACTTCTTAAATCCAGTTCTTGTCCGCCACCCGTTAATTGTGATGCGACTCTTTTACCACTTTTAATATAAAGAAATCCAACACCTCGTGGCCCTTGAAATTTATGTGCTGAAAAACTCATAAAATCAATTCGCTTATGCGGCAAAATGCTATTAAAAGCCCCAAGTGACTGAACACCATCTACAAACCAATGAATATTTTTATGTTTTTCTAATATATCGGCAATTTTATCAAGTGGTTGTTTGAATCCTACTTCATTGTTAACTGCCATAGTGACTACTAAAATCGTATCATCACGTATTAATTCGTTTAGATGTGATAAATCAACTGTTCCATCTTTTAATGTTTTTACATAGGATACGTCAATAATTCCTTGCGCCTTTAATGATTCAATAGTTTTTAATGACGCAGGATGCTCCGTTTCAGTTGTAATAACATGATTACCAAATTCTTTTTTTGCCCATACGGTTCCTCTTATGGACAAATTATTCGCTTCGGTTCCACCAGATGTGAATACAATTTCGTCGGGTTTAACTTTTAATAAAGTGGCAATTTGCTCACGCGCTGTTTTCAACAATTTAGAGCTTTCTTCACCTAAACGATGCAAACTCGAAGGATTGCCTATGAAGCGCTGACTTACCTGAATATAAGACTCTAACACTACCGGATCGATAGGTGTAGTCGCACTATTATCTAAATATATCATTGATTGCTTATTATTTAACATCTTACTCTCCTTAATAACTATACATCATGTAAAAAAACCGACGTTTCTGATCATTCAGATTCATCGGTTTTTATTTTATAACAAACGTTGATCTTTTTCTGTTAAATAGCTTTCTTTGATTTTCTTACTTGATCCTGGCTCAATTTTCTCCAAAGCTGTCTGAATCGTTTCAAGCGATGCATCAAATCGATATTCTCGATCAAAAATTAAAAGACTATCTCGAATTGCACGGTCAATTGCATCATTTTCTAAACGATAGCGATTCGCATATTGAATGGTTGCCTCTGTTAGATGTGCATTATCAACAAGTGCTTCTGTCAATTCATCTAGTCGATTTAATCGCTCGGCAATCAATTGATCCATTTTTTCTAATTCATTTAAATCAATTTGTACGCGTTCAATTTCATCTGCTAATTTTTCAATTTGGTCCGTTGTTTTGAAAAATAATTCCAAATATTGATTAGGTAGACCTGGCAAGTGATGTTTTTCGATATATCGCTTCATGCTACGCATATCAATTTCATAGCGATCTAAGTGATTTTTTAATTGCTTTTCACGCTTGGATAATTCTTCCAATTCAGCTAACATCTCTTCTTGTCGGTTTAACAACTCAACTAATTCTTCACTTAATACTTCATAATTTGAACGCACTAAGGAATACGCAACTGTTTTATCTTTAATTTCTTCATCGTAGTGTAAAAGTAAACGCTGATGCTTTTCAATTTTTTTATTCATCGTTTGAATTTCTTCATCTAGTTTATCATTTAAAACATAGTTTTGATGCATACGATCTAATTCTGTTTCTAAATACTGATTGTTACGTTCAACGACGCTTAATTGATTACGTAAAATCGATTGATTGTTTAAAACGAATGTTTTGGATTCCACTTCTGATTCCATCGCATCATACAATTGATCGATATCTCGTCCCAAGCGATTTAATAGTTGCTCTGTTTCTGGAATATTCAATTTAACTAATGAATCTTCAGCTTTGCGAATACTTGCATCTAATTGACTTAATTCTGACTGAATATCAATTTTATGAAAAATAAATCCATTGTTCAACATTTCTTTATAGCCATTTTTCAAATCGATTAATTGCTCTTTCAATTGATTCTCCAGTTGATCATATAGTTTCGGAATACTTTCATGATGTTTGTTCAACTCAACTGTTTCTTTTTCTACTTCACTTAAAATTTCTTTCGCTTCCATATGATCGCCAGCGTTTGAAACTTCTTTAAAACGATTGAAGTCTTGATCTAAGTATTCTAATCGTTTTTCCATAGCAGGCGCTGCACTTTTCAACAATACACTTTGACTTAATACGGCTTTCTTTAATTCTTGAAAAGCACTAGAGACAACTTCTAATTTTTTTCTGTTTTGTGCTTCACTATCTAGTAAGCTTTGTAATGACTTATAAAGTTTCTCAATATTTCTTTTTGTTTCATCAATTAGCTTATTAGCATCATCAATATTTTTTGTCGCTCTCACAATATTATAATGCTCATTCGCTTCATTTGCTTTGACGAGTAATGCTTCAATTTCTGGCAGAGAAAATCGAGTAATCGTTTGCCAATTTGCTTGCATCGATTCGTATGCACGATGAGTTTGTCCCGTTAATTTCATATTTTTTAACGTGTATAAAGTATCTTCAATTGGTACCTTTAATAAATCAGTATGTTTTTCTTTTAATGCATCAATATCTTTTTTCTGTTGGCGTTGATAATAGAAAAAAATAAAATAACCTAAAAGTGCAATAATAACAATTCCAAACAGAATATTTACAAAACCGTTTCCGGAGTTCATTGATCAACCACTCCCTTTTTCAAATAATTATATATATTTCCGATGATTGCTTAATTTTCATATTTGAGGCAATAAATTAAGCGATTTTATCATCATTCAGTATATCATAAGTGATTTGAATGTGTCCATCTAAACTGTTATAACCAAGCTGAAATATCTTAATAATAATTTCCTTCTTTTTCATTGACTTTTGTTATCTTGTTGACGTATTATAAGGGATGTGTAAAATATGCAGCACTAAGACAGCAGCGCGTCACCAGATGTTAAACTAATTTTTAGTGAGATGAGTAACAGCGGCTGCAACAAGCGAAAGTCCAATAACATCTACACGCACGCGAGTTTTAGATGGCCTTATTTTACTCCAAAAAATTTATTTGATTGGAGGACATTATATGTCACGTTATACAGGTCCAAGTTGGAAAAGATCACGCCGACTAGGTATTTCATTATCAGAAACAGGGAAAGAATTAAACCGTCGTCCTTATGCTCCAGGACAACACGGTCCAACAAGCCGTAAGAAATTAACAGAATACGGTCAACAATTACAAGAAAAACAAAAATTACGCTTTATGTACGGTTTAAACGAACGTCAATTCAAGAATACATTCGTTAAAGCTGGTAAAATCAAAGAAGGTAAACATGGTGAGAACTTCATGATCATGTTAGAACAACGTTTAGATAACGTTGTATACCGTTTAGGTCTTGCTACTACTCGTCGTCAAGCACGTCAATTAGTTAACCATGGTCATATCACTGTTGATGGTCAACGTGTTGATATTCCAAGTTACCAAGTTGAAGTTGGACAAGTAATCGCTGTTCGCGAACGTTCAAGAAACTTAACAATCATTAAAGAAGCTTTAGAAGCTTTATACGGACGTTTAGAATTCGTAACATTTGATGAAGAAAAATTAGAAGGTTCATTAAACCGTTTACCTCTTCGTGAAGAGTTAACACAAGAAATTGATGAATCATATATCGTTGAATACTACAATAAATTAATGTAATTTTAAAAAAATAGTTCGTTGGATGTTTACTCATATACAAGCTTAACCATTCAAAAAGAACTTAAAAAGAGCCAATCAAATGTGATATGCTCCCCCTAAAGTAGACACTTGAAAAAGTAAAACTATTTTAGGGGGAGTTTTTCATGCGTAAAAATAAACGTTATTCAGCTAATGAGTTAATGTATTTTATTGATCTCTATTTAATCAGTGGAATATCCTATGCAGAACTACAGGAAAATTATGGCTTAAAATTAAATAATAAAAACTTTCGAAAGTACCTTAATAAGTATAGAATACATGGGCCTTCGGCTTTAATATCGAAAGGTAGCAATAACAATTATTCTGAGCAGTTTAAAAAGAAAATTATT
>NZ_JAGN01000028.1 GCF_000526675.1 Atopobacter phocae ATCC BAA-285 | reverse complement strand
CAAAATACTTTTGCTTATCCTCAATTGACTAATGGGCCGATTGAAGGATTAAACAACAAAATCAAGGTACTTAAGCGAACTGCTTATGGCTACCGTAATTATTCACACTTTAAAAATAGAATTTTATTGATGATGCGTTTATACGCACCAAATCATCCGCCCAAAATCGCTGTTTCTTAACACTAATTTTGAATACAATTGATCCAATCATTTGCTTATTTTATCTTTTGATCTAAAAAAAGAGGAGAAGTAACCATACGGTTACCTCACCTCATCATCAACCCTATTTGACAAAGAGCCTAAAAATGAAGCAAAAAGCATCCTTTCTTCATCACGCTTAACGAAGAAAGGATGCTTTCGATTAATTATTTAATTGAACTTTTTTCAGCTAACTGATTATAGTCAGGACGATGTAAATCATGTGCGCGTTTCTTAGATGCCGCAATCGTATTTTGAAGTTCAGGTGCATCGGTATGATACAAGCCAAAACTTGTTTCTCCTTTATTCTTATAAAGTAACGAGTTGTTTTTATCGCCAAGTTCGCGTGCACGTTCATCTAATCGTTTTAAGTTTTGCATATAGTCTAATTCTTTTTCATCGGTTATTTGGAAGCCTTCAGGTTGATAGAAGCGTAGCAAGTCATTAGATAAAATATCTTGACTATAATTTATTGCTAATTGTTCATCATCCACTTGTGCTAAAATAGCCGCACGTTCTTCTTCAGTTAACAATTCGAGTAATTCGCCAGTTGATGTTTTGTAGATGCGACTGCCGATGACAGTATAATCTTTGCTTACATATACGCCATTACGGAAAATAACTTCATTATCGTTATCTTTAGATAATAAATCTTGTCCAAACATCGCATAATCTTTTGTATCAATTCCTAATAAATGTAACATCGTTGGTAAAATATCAATCTGTCCACCATACGTATGATTAATACCTGCTTGTACGCCTTGCTTACTAATACCTGGCATGTAGAACATAACGGGTACACGTTGTAACATCGTATTATCAAAATCGCCCCATTCATCGATGTTAGCATCAGGTAGGACGGTTGCTAAATCTTTGTTACGTGAATTTGAAATACCATAATGGTCACCATAAAATACGAATAATGTATTGTCATATAAGCCAGCTGCTTTTAAGTAATCGAAGAATTCTTTAAGCGCTTGGTCGGCATAATGAGCCGTTGAGAAGTAACCGTTAACTGTTTCATCTTTCGTTTGAATGATTGGGAAACTATTATTTTTCTCTTCAAAAGGATAAGGGAAATGATTACTTACGGTAATAAATTTAGTATAGAACGGTTGTGGTAATTGTTCTAAATATGGAATTGAATCACGATAAAAGAGTTTATCTTTTAAACCATACTCTAATGAATTTTCATCAGTTAGAGCATAGTAGTCTGAGTCAAAGAAATAATCATAACCGAACTTTTTATAACTATCTGTTCGGTTCCAGAAACTACCAACATTCCCATGGAAAACAGCTCCAGTGTACTGACCAGCAGTTTTTAAAATAGCAGGAGCGGCTTGGAATGTGTTATCTGATCCATATTGACTAACTGCCGAACCTTGAGAAAGACCATAAATAGAATTTTCTAACATTAATTCAGCATCACTTGATTTACCTTGTCCTACTTGATGGAATAGATTATCAAAACTAAATGAATCGGGACTATGGAAGACGCTATTTAAGAATGGTAATGCTTCAACTTCATTGCCTTGTTCATCAGTTGTTTTATAATCAATTAGAAATTGTTGAATACTTTCTAAATGAAGAACAACAACATTACGTCCTTTGGCAATACCAAACGTGGATTTATCAGGTTCAGCGTAATGAGCGTTTACGTATTCCATAATAGGTTCCATTTCACTTGCATCTGCTTGAGCACGAATTTGACTCGCACGAGCGGTCTTTGCAACATCATAAGTTGCGAAGAAATTTAATCCTAAATATTTCACTAAGTAATTGCGGTCAAACGTACGAGTTAATAATTGTGGTCGACTGATTTCAGCTAATTGTAAATTTAAACCAAAGATAATAGTCGACATAGCGAGTAGTGAAATTGCATATCGCTTATTAAAGCGGTAAGATACAGTTCGACGATCAAATTTACGACGACCAATCCAGTAAATAATAGGTAGGTCGAGTAAATAGAAAACATCGTGCCATTTCATTAGTGCAAAAAATGATGAGAACATTCCGCTCATTTTATAACTTTGTGAACTAAAGAATGATTTAAAAGTTAAGAAATCTGAAAACTCACGATAGTAAATGATATTAGAGTATAGTAAGATTGTCTGCGCAATTGCTAGTACTAACAACAAGCGACGACTTTTCTTTTCGTTGGAAACAAAAAGACTAATGGAGTAAAAAAATAATCCAAAAGCAATTGGGTTCATCCACAAAATTAGATGTTGGAAGAAACCAGCAACACCTAACGAAAAATCAAGATAGTATCCTAAGACGGTTTTAAACCATAATAATGCTGTGGCGAATATGATATACTTTGCACGCGGGTGTTTCACGTTCTGTTTGAACGCCTCCCACGTAATACGGCTGAACCGTTTAAATTTTAAAAACATTGAGCTCATCTACTTCCTTTGCTATGATAATAATATCTAACGATTTAATGTTGGATAATGACATCCAGTCAACTTAAGTAGTTGAATCGAAATAATAAATTTTCATGGGTAATTAGTAACAAAGCGATTCATTAAAGAAAGCTTTGTTTATTTTTTTATTTTGTTATATCTTCCCTATCATAACGTCGAACGTTAAGGTTGTCCACTTATTTTATAGAACCTTAATAATCGTGCGCTTTCAAGGTGAATGATAACGCTTTATTATTAGAAGATGATGAAAATAACACGCATATAGAAGAAAGAAGGAACATTATGAAATTAAGACAAATCAAGTTAAGAAGACCGTTTCCAAGTGCCTCGAAGCCATTAATAAAAGAAGAACAAGTGATATCTGGTGAATTAACAGACAACGGAGAAATCGTTGAATTAGTTGATACACACGGTAATTATGTAGGTAGTGCATTGTTAGCACAACAAAATAAAGGAATA
Organism: Atopobacter phocae ATCC BAA-285; assembly: GCF_000526675.1. Lineage (GTDB taxonomy): Bacteria > Bacillota > Bacilli > Lactobacillales > Aerococcaceae > Atopobacter > Atopobacter phocae. Next base: position 18,778 of record NZ_JAGN01000028.1, on the reverse strand, counting down.
GGCTGGTGGTTAACGAAAAACCGTGTCGATGATTTTCCTAGCTATTTACAAACGCATTTAGCGCAAGCAATTCAAGCTCGCCAACATTATTTTGCGGACCACTTAACGACTGCTTTTCGCTTAGTTAACGGAGAGGGGGATCATTTACCTAGTTTAACGATTGATTGGTATGATCACTATTTAGTTGTTTCGCTTTATTCTAAGAGCATTGCGGCTTACGAACGGATGTTATGTAACCAGTTAAATGAGTTACTTGATATTAAAGGTATCGTTGTAAAAAGAAGATATGAAGATTTGCAATCGTTAAGTTCAGAATGGGTATTTGGTCAAGAAGCACCAGAGCCATTAATTATTTTAGAAAATGGAGTGAAGTATGCGACTTATCTAAATGATGGATGGATGACTGGTATTTTCTTAGATCAACGAGAAGTTCGTCAGCAAATTATGGAACATTATGCCATGGGAAAAGAAGTATTAAACTTATTTAGTTATACAGGTGCTTTTTCTGTAAGTGCAGCGATGGGAGGAGCGTTGCGTACAACAAGTGTGGATGCAGCTAATCGCAGTCGTGAATTAACGGAAGAACAATTTGCCGTGAATGGTTTAAATCCTGCTGATCAGTCCATTTATGTGTTTGATGTATTTAAATTTTTTAATTATGCGCGTAATAAAGGTATGACATTTGATTTAATCATTTCAGATCCACCAAGTTTTGCACGAACAAAAAAACGTGTGTTTAATGTGATTAAAGATTATCCAGAAATTATTCGTCAAAGTGTATCACTATTAAATCCGAATGGTTACTTGATTGTATCGACTAATGCTTCGAATTGGTCTAGTCGTCAGTTTGACTACATGATTGAAGAAACATTGAGTCAATTAACAACGGCTTTTGAAGTCGTTGAATCGTTCGAATTACCAGCTGACTTTAAGACACCAGAAGATTCGACAACAAGCAAGTACTTAAAAGTGCGAGTGATTCAAATAAGTGATAAACTATAAGTATTAGGGATAAACCTCTATATAATTGGCGCGATGAACACGATTGAAGAGAGGAGTTTCAATATGTCATATATTGCATTAGTGAACGAATCAAAACATTATAAAAATGGTGAAACAATTACTCGGGCGAATGAACAAGTGAACTTTGAAATAAAAAAAGGTGAATTTGTTGTTATTTTAGGCCCCAGTGGAGCAGGAAAGTCAACCATTTTAAATATTTTAGGTGGAATGGACCAACCAACGAGTGGCGAGGTATGGGTCAATGGGAAAAATATTGCGACATTTAATGACAATGAATTGACGAAATATCGTCGACATGAAGTCGGGTTTATTTTTCAAAACTATAATTTAGTGCCTAATTTAACTGCACGGGAAAATGTTGAATTAGCAGCAGAAATAACAAAATCAGCAGCTAATATTGATGAGGTGTTGGGGAATGTCGGCTTAAAGGATAAAGCGGATCATTTTCCTGCGCAATTATCAGGAGGCGAACAACAGCGTGTATCAATTGCTCGAGCGGTAGCTAAGCAACCAAGCTTGTTACTTTGTGATGAACCAACTGGTGCGTTAGATTTTGAAACAGGTAAACAAGTATTGAGCTTACTTCAAGAAACTTGTCGGACGACAGGTACAACGGTTGTTTTAATTACGCATAACCAACAAATTGCTAAAATGGCTCATCACGTCCTCCACATATTAAATGGACAAGTGGAAGAGGATATTTATAATGAAACGCCATTAGACGTCGAACAAATTGAATGGTAGGTGGATACCATGAAAACATACATTAAATCAATTGTTCGTGACATTACGTTTCATTGGGGGCGGTTTTTATCGCTCATCTTAATTATATTGTTAGGAGTAGCTTTTCTCGTAGGTATACGTGCTGCGGGTCCAAGTATGTTAGAAACAGCTAACAATTATTATCAAAAACAGCATTTTGCAGATCTCAGTATTGTTTCTCCTTATGGAATCGAGCCGGAAGATGTTCAAGTATTAAATGATGCAGGTTATAAGACAATAAGTGAAGTAAGGTTTGATGCGGAATTAGTCGAACCTAAAAATTTATTATCAATTCGGATTTATGATCCTTCGGCTAACATTAATAAAGTACTGATTACAGAAGGACGAGCGCCTAAAGAACGACACGAAATTTTGATGGATCAATATACGAGACGACGAATCGGATTGAATCTTGGAGATTCGATTCAATTAAAAACAAAAACAGTTGCCGAGCAAGCGAGTGAGGAACAACCTCAGTTACAAGAGGAACACTTTAAAGTGGTTGGATTTGGTCAAGTCCCTGAATACATCGAAATTCATCAAAGAGGGCGGTCGAGAAGTTTTGAACCGTATAACTTTTTTGCATATGTCACTCAGGATGCCGTTCAATCTCCAATGGATACGTTCGCGGTCGTCGATTTGAATACGAAAGCACCATTTTATGATGCGTCTTATAAGAAACAAGTCGAGCAAGCGCAACGTAAGATGGAACAGGTCTTAAAAAAACAAGGCCAAAAAAGAGTAAACGTCATTCAATCAAAAGGACGTCAAACGATTGAACAAAAAGAAAAACAATTAAACCAGCAAGTTGAACAGCTGCAAGAAGCAAAAAAACAAGTTCAACGAGCTAAAGAACAATTAGCAACGGTCGAAGGTCAAATGGATCAACGATTATTTCAACAACAATTTGGTGCAGAAATAAAGACATTAAATGAGCAAGAGCAACAACTCAAAAAACAAGAAGAACAGACGCAACCTAAGATAGAAGAAGCGCGTCAATCGATTGAAACAGCGAAAAAAGAGTTAGTTGATTTAAAAACGATTGATTATTTTGTATTAAAACGTGATGCACTGCCAGGTTACTTAGAATTTGAAGATAATGCGTATCGTATTTCGGCGATTGCTTCAATCTTTCCTGTGTTCTTTTTCTTAGTCGCTACATTGATGAGCTTTACGTCGATTAAACGAATGGTGGATGAGCATCGTACACAAATCGGTATGTATAAAGGGTTAGGCTATTCTAATCGTCAGTTGTATCGGAAGTACGGTATATATGCTTTGCTTGCCGTTCTAATTGGAGGGACTATCGGATTATTTGTAGGCTATCCGCTGTTTCCGCCTTTAGTATATGGTGCTTATGCTTCACTTTATAACATTCCTAATTTTGAAGTGGTCGTTCAACCACTTGATTGGATGTTAGCATTTGGATTTTCAGTATTAAGTACTGTTGGATCAGCTTATTATGCGGCGCATCATTCACTAAAAGAAGTACCAGCTGACCTTTTACGACCAAAACCGCCTAAACAAGGCCAACGTATTTTGCTAGAACGTTGGACCTGGTTATGGAATCGTCTCAGTTTTAATCGAAAAATGACATTACGCAATTTATCTCGTTATAAAGGGCGCAATTTAATGACAATATTGGGTGTAGCGGGATGTACGGCCTTAATTGTGACAGGATTTGGTATTAGTGATTCCGTTAAACACTCATCAGAGCGTCAATTTAATGAAATTATTAGTTATCAAGGCCTGATTCGTTTAAATGATGATTTAAGCGACAAAGCACGTGAGGACATTGTGAAAGAGCTACAATCAGATGAAACCATTCAATATGTGATTCCTGTTCATACGGAATCAGCGAATGTATCACCGACCGATCGTGCAAAACAAGATGTACAAATTTTTGTCCCACTAGCAGACGATTATAAAGAAGTCCTAACATTACAAAATCGGCAATCGGGCGATTTATTGGATTTACCGCAACAAGGTGCTTTAATGAGTGAGAAACTTCGTCGTCTATTACAAGGAGCTAATCAAGCGGAAATCACGACTGAAAACGATGAAGTGAAAAATATTTCGATCACAGCAACGGTTGAGAATTATTTAGGACATTACATATATTTCAGTCCTGAAAGTTATGAAAAAGAATTCAAACAAGCGCCAAAAGTTAATGCATATTTATTAGCGTATCCAGAGAATGAGACTTGGGAAAAGGACTTATCGAGTCGATTAAGTGATACGCCTGGCGTATTAGCCTTTGTATCTTTAACAGATGTTAGTCGAGCGTATAAAGATACGTTGGATAGTTTAGATAACATTACAATTGTTTTAATTGCATCGGCCGCGTTATTGGCGTTTATCGTGCTATACAGCCTGACTCAAATTAATATTTCAGAACGTCAACGGGAGTTGTCGACGATTAAAGTATTAGGGTTTTATAATCGAGAAGTTAGTTGGTACATTGGTCAAGAACTATTAGTTTTAACAGGCTTAGGAATCCTATTTGGATCTATACTTGGGAATGGTCTGAACCGCTTTATTTTAAATATTAGTGAAGTGGATCAAATGTTACTTCCAGCGACCATTCAACCATTAAGTTATTTCTATGCAGCCGCATTGACGATTGTCTTTTCGGTGAGCGTACTAATACTAATGCACTTCCATTTAAAACATGTAAACATGGTGGAAGCGTTGAAAGCGGAAGAATGATTTGATATACTGGATGTAATTGAATAGCCTTGTTAGGTGAGGTTACTTGCTCTGAGATATACCACTGCCCAGAAACGTCTAAAGACGCCAACGGGTTAGCAGAAATTTTCGAATTAAGGAAATTTTTAATGTGGTTGAACGAAATCATGTTCTATCGAGTGAGAGCTAAAACTAAACGAAGAGGTGCGAAGAATAATTTTTGGTTGAATCGTTCAGAAGGGCACGTCTTTTTCGTGCCCTTTTTTTGTTTAAAATGGCAAAGATTCAACTAAAAGGATGGAGGAAAGAATTGATGAAAACAGATATGAGTAACGAAAAATATTATCAATTAATATTTACAGCGGCGAAAAAAGACGAGCGCGATACGTTTCGAGCCCTGTTTTTAAGGTTACATGAAAATGACCAAGTAGAAGTATTTCATTTACTGTATCCACAAAATAAAGCAAAGATTACTCAATTTCTTTCCTCTGAAGAATTTGCGGCAGTCTTTGACCAAATGGATTTTGAAGATCGTTTAGACTCGGTGACATATTTACCAGCGCATTATATGACTGAAGTGTTTCGCTATGCAGCTGATGATAACGTGACAAATTTATTAAATAATGTGGACGAAGAGCAGCAGCAACAATTGCTGGAAATGATGCATCCTAACGATCGTCGAACCATTGAAAAAATGTTGCAACATGATGCAGATACTGCGGGTGCAATAATGACCACCGAATTAATTAAAGTGTCTGTCAATGACACGGCAGATATGGTTATTCAAAAAATGCGTGAAATCGGGCGACTAGCAGAAACGATTTACTACATTTATGTTGTTGATGAAGGACAACATTTAACAGGAGTTATTTCATTACGTGAATTAATTTTGTCACCAGGTGAAACGAAAGTCGAACAATTAATGACGACACAAGTTGTAACCGCAAATGTTGAAACAGACCAAGAAGAAGTTGCACATCTGATTCAAGAATATGATTTACTAGCCTTACCGATTGTTACAATTGACAATGTATTAGTAGGAATTGTAACGGTTGACGACGTTATTGACATTTTAGAAGACGAAGCGACCGAAGACTTCCACCGTTTTGCCGGTATTAGTACGAAAGATGAAGATAATGAAGAAGCTGAAGAAAGCATTTGGATGATGACCCGGCAACGACTACCATGGATTTTAATTCTATTATTCATGGGATTACTTTCGGCTAATTTAATTAGTTTATTTGAGGATACGTTAGCAGAAGTTGTTGCGTTAGCATCATTCATGCCTATTTTAACGGACTCTGCGGGTAATGTCGGGACACAATCGTTGGCGGTTTCTGTTCGACGTTTAACGATGAATTCAGATGAACAACCGAATTTTTGGACGATGTTATTAAAAGAACTGTGTACCGGAACATTAATTGGAACTGCAGCGTCTTTAACAATTGCAGGAATTGCTTTAGTGATGTATCACAATGTAACGTTGGCCTTTGTTATTGCAATATCTATTTTAGTCACACTGAGTATGTCAACAGTTATTGGTTATTTAGTGCCTGCCTTATTTAATAAATTAGGGATTGACCCTGCTGTTGCTTCGGGACCTTTTATTACAACGATTAATGATATTTTTGGACTGTTTATTTACTTTAGTATGGCCACCGCCTTATTACATTTATTATAATGAAATTCAAAAAGTCGGCATAGCCGGCTTTTTTGTTGCAATGATTTTGTATCGGTCCATTTTTGTTGAACAAACAGGAAAGTGAAAGAATCTTTTTAAGACTCCCTTAAATCACGTGAAAATAAATGATTTATTCGGTAAAATAGGAATAATAAAATAAAAAAGAAGTGAGTGAAATCATGCGATCCGATTATAAACAATTAGCAAAGCGCCACCATTCACCCAGTAATCGACGGACTAAACGAAAAAAGCGGCGTGCATTTGGCTGTATTGGATGCGGTGTAATGCTAGGTGGATTGGTAATGATTGGGCTATTGATTGTTTTTGCTTTAGGACAATGGCGTCAAACCAGTCAAGAGAACTTAATCGAGCAGCAACGGCAAGAATTTTTTGATTCACTTGGATTAAAAAGTCAGGAACTATATCAAAAGACTAACTTATTACCAAGTATTTTACTCGCGCAAGCGGCTTTAGAATCTGATTTTGGGACAAGTGAACTATCAGCAACTTATCATAATTTGTTTGGAGTGAAAGCTGGTCCAAACGAACCAAGTGCTCGTTTACAAACGAAAGAATATTTAAATGGAGAATGGGTAGATATTGAAGCGGATTTTCGTGTTTACGAATCAAATGAAGAATCGCTAGAAGCTCATGCAAACTTACTACTTTACGGAACCAGTTGGAACGCTCAGCAATATCATGCAGTAATGGCTGGAAATACACCTGAAGAACAAGCGACAGCGTTAGGTGCATCTGGATACGCCACTGATCCGAATTATACAGCTAAAATTTTGCAGTTGATTGATCAGTATCAATTAACGACGTATGATCCACCGTTTGAAATGACGACTATTAATGAATAAATGTACGAAAAATAACCGTTATAACTTATATTTTTCCTATTTATAAAGCGGTTTAATCCAGTTTAGTTGTAAATGATTTGGATAAAATAGAGAAGAAGCACTGAAAAAAAGAGAAATTAATGGCATTTCATGCTAAAATAAGTAAGAACAAACATGAAGAAAGTAGGGGAAACTATGCAGGCACCAATTTTACCAGGTCAGACGATCGGCGTTATTGGCGGTGGTCATGATGGAATTGGATTTACATTAGAAGCCTTAGGTATGGGCTATTTAGTTAAAGTTTATGTTGAAAATGAAGCGGATGCAATTTTGAAATTACCAGTAGATATCACAATTGGATCATATACGGATGAAGCAGCGTTAAAAAAATTCGCTGAAGCATGTGATGTAGTGACATACACTACACGCAAAATTACTTCGGACATAATTGAGTCATTAAAAGAAGTAACACGTTGCGATCAAAATAGTGATTTACTATATTTAGATCAAGATGCTTTTATGGCAAAAGCTTTACTTGAAGCGGCTGGTGTTTTAACGCCTAATTACACACCAGTTTCGACAGTAGATGAAGTGTTAAGTAGTGCAGAAGAATTAGGATATCCTTGTATTTTAAAAACGAGTCAAATGACGAAACGTACAGTGGCACCATCTGTTATCTTAAGAAGTTCAAAAGATTTTGATCAAGAACCTATTTTAAAAATATTTGAGCATGGTACAGCTATTCTTGAAACATTTATAGAAGATGCTCAAGTTTTAACATTAGGAATTGCTCGTAATGAACGAGATGATAGTGTGTTATATCCTTTAGTATCATTAGAAGAAAAAAATTACGAATGGATTCGCTCATTTGTTCCAGCACAACACGGCGTTGAACATGTGATTACAGCGCAATCATTAGCAGAAGCGTTGAATAATACGTTCCAAACAGTTGGTTTATTATCAATTAAATTGCTACTAAGTCCACAAGGAACAATGTATGTTTTAGAAGCAAGTAATCGACCAAGAGCATGGCTCGATTATTCTAACAAAGTTACAACAAGTTCACATTATCATAGCCACTTAAGAGGAATTGTTGGCTTACCAATGATTCGTGTGGAATTATTCTCTATGGCCATTTCAATGCCTGTTACAAAAGATAATATCCATCCAATTTTAATGCAAACGATGCAACATGATAACTGGCATTTATCCATTCATCATGCAGATGAGACGGTGATTCCTACAAGTTACGGAACAGCCACTGTTATGAGTAACAAAGCGAACGAACTTTATGAAACATTCCATCAAATGGAAGACGAATCATTCCATTTTGAATGGGAAAAACCTTACTAAAATCAAATAAAATGAGTCTAAGTTTGGACGGATACGAATTCAAAGTAAGGCGTTATCCTGGGAAAAACTTTGACTCATTTTTACATGAGAAGGGAATTGTGAAATTAGCGTGAAATTATTAGAAGGAATGAATCAACAACAACGAGAAGCCATAACGACAACGGAGGGTCCATTACTTGTAATGGCCGGAGCTGGTAGTGGGAAAACTCGCGTACTAACTCACCGTATTGCTTATTTAATAGAAGAGAAACAAATTAGTCCATGGCGCATTTTAGCCATTACCTTTACGAATAAGGCCGCTAATGAAATGAAAGAACGGGTAGCACAAATTGTTGGATCGCAAGCAGAAGGTATGTGGCTATCGACGTTCCATTCGATGTGTGTACGTATTTTACGTCGCGAAGCTGAATTGATTGGATATGATCGGTCATTTAGTATTATCGACCAAAATGAACAACGTACCTTGATGAAACGTATTGTGACCGAATTAAACTATGATACGAAGCAATATGATCCACGCAATATTTTAAATCACGTGAGTCAAGCTAAAAATGATTTGTTAACACCTAATGCTTATATTCAAGAAAATACAAGTTACATGGGTGAAGTGGTATATGCTTGTTATAAAGCGTATCAAAAAGCTTTAAAAGAAAGTCAATCGATGGACTTTGACGACTTAATTATGAAGACCGTTCATTTATTTCAATCAAATGATGACGTCTTGATGCGTTATCAACAAAAATTCCAATATATTCATGTAGATGAATATCAAGATACGAATACGGCTCAAAATGAATTAGTTTACTTATTAGGACAAGGCTTACGTAATATTTGTGTGGTCGGGGATGCGGATCAAAGTATTTATGGTTGGCGTGGTGCTAAGATGGGTAATATGTTGAATTTTGAAAAGACTTATCCAGATAGCCGAGTGATTTTACTTGAACAAAATTATCGTTCAACCCAAACGATTTTAGACGCAGCTAATAGTGTGATAAAAAATAACTTAAATCGAAAACCAAAAACGCTATGGACAGATAATCAAGCAGGCGAAAAAATACAAGTATATGTGGCACAAAGTGAAACCGATGAAGCGTATCATGTCATTGAATCGTTGCAAACACTGATGAAAGAGAAAAATTATCAATGGGGGGACTTTGCCGTTTTATATCGAACTAACGCACAAAGTCGAGCATTTGAGGATGCCTTTTTACGATCGAATATCAATTATCGTTTAATTGGTGGACAACGCTTCTTTGATCGAAAAGAAATTCGTGATATTTTAGCGTACTTGAAATTAGTAGTGAACCCGGGAGATAATATTAGTTTTAACCGTGTTGTTAATGAACCTAAACGGGGATTAGGCGCGGTATCGTTAGGCAAGTTGTATCAATTTGCTGATCAACAGCAAGTCTCATACTTAGAAGCAGCAGAAATGGTCGATTCATCAATTGTCGGAGCAAAAGCTGTAAAGAACTTACATGAATTTGCTGAAATGATTGCGGCATTAAAAGAAATGAGTGAAATACTCGCTTTACCTGCATTTATTCAAGAAGTGATGCAACAAACAGGTTATCAAGCTGCCCTTGAAAAAGAGGCTACACTTGAAAGTGAAAATCGATTAGAAAACTTGAACGAGTTGTTAACAGCAGCGGAACAATTTACTAAACAGCTTGAAAGTCAAATGGGCGTAGAGTCAGTTGCGGCAACGAGTTTACCTAGTCATTTACAAGAAGAAGTGACCACACCTGTCGTACCAACAAGTGAAGATGAAGTGTCAGATGATATGGATTTACGTAACTTTGATTTATCGATTCCAGAAGCTTCTCCGTTAGTTCAATTTTTAACGGACTTAGCGCTTGTTGCTGACAATGAAACAGATGAAGAAATTGATAGTGACAATCAAGTAACTTTAATGACGTTACATGCGGCTAAAGGACTGGAATTTCCAGTTGTTTTCTTAGTCGGATTGGAAGAAGGTATTTTCCCGTCATATCGAACACTTGAAAGTGAAGAAGAATTAGAAGAGGAACGTCGTTTAGCATATGTTGGAATTACACGAGCAGAGCAACGTTTATTTCTAAGCCGTGCGCGCCAACGCATGTTATTTGGAAAGACACAAAGTAATCGTGCTTCTCGTTTCCTTAATGAGTTAGATCGGACATTATTAGATGACAATGGACAAGGGGATTGGATGCAATCCACTTATGGTACGTGGCAAGAAAAGCAAGCGGGCAAAGTGGCGAAGACAGGTTTTGCACAGCGTCAAGAAACACGCTTTATGCAAGCGACGCAGCCAGCTAAACAAACGCCAAGCGCTTCAACGACCTATCAACTCGGTGATAAAGTTAATCACAAAAAATGGGGAACAGGTACAATTGTTAAAGTCACAGGTGAATCAAATGATCAACAAATCGATGTGGCATTTAAAGGTATGGGTATTAAACGACTATTAGCTAATTTTGCACCTTTAGAAAAATTATAGAAAGGTCGGATATGAGTGACTGAACAGGAGTATATAGCGCGTGTCAAACAGCTAAATGAATATCGGCATGCGTATTATGATTTAGATGCGCCTATCATTTCAGATCATGAATATGATGCGTTATATCAAGAATTATTATTGATCGAACAGGCTCATCCTGAATGGATTGTGAACGATTCACCAACGCAACAAGTAGGTGGAGAGGTATCGGGTCAGTTCACTAAAGTAACTCATCGAACACCTCTTTATAGTTTAGCGAATGTATTTAATGCACAAGAACTTCGAGCGTTTGATCAACGAGTGAAAAAAAGCATAACAGCAGAAACAGTTGAATACGTATGTGAATTAAAAATTGACGGTTTATCTATTTCATTAACGTATGAAAAAGGCCGTCTAGTTGTTGGAGCAACACGTGGCAACGGCCAAGTTGGTGAAAATATTACAGCCAACTTAAAAACTTTAAAACAAATACCAACACAGCTAGATGAGCCGTTTACCGGTGAAATACGTGGCGAATGTTATTTGTCGAAAGAAGCTTTTCTTGCTTTAAATAAACGACGAGAAGCTGCAGGGAAAGCGACTTTTGCGAATCCAAGAAATGCAGCTGCAGGTAGTTTGCGTCAATTGAATCCAGCTATTACACGGGAACGACAACTCGAAATCTTTTTATATCAATTGGTTGTACCGAACCAACGTTTAGACCAAGTAGAGCAATTAAACCAAATTGAAGCACTTGGATTTCCAGTGAATGAACGCCGAATTCAAACACAATCAATTGAAGAAATAATCGAATTTATTGAGCAGTATAGTGAACTACGTCATCACTTACCTTATGAAATTGATGGTATCGTAATTAAAGTGAATCAATCAGAAGTACAAGAACAACTCGGATTCACTGAAAAAGCACCACGTTGGGCAACTGCTTATAAGTTTCCAGCAGAATTTAAGACGACCCAATTATTAGAGGTTGAATGGACGGTAGGTCGAACAGGGGTCGTCACACCAACTGCTGTAATGGCGCCCGTTAATTTACTGGGGACAACTGTTCAACGAGCTAGTTTACACAATGTCGACTTCATTCAATTGAAAGATTTACACGAAGCAGATCACGTGGTCTTGTATAAAGCGGGGGACATTATTCCTGAAATAGCGCATGCTGTTATTGAAGAACGACAAGAAGATGCTCAACCAGTGCAGATTCCGACGCACTGTCCATCCTGTCAAAGTGAGTTAGTCCATTTAGAGGATGAAGTGGCCTTGCGATGTATTAATCCTAATTGCCCAGCGCAATTAGTGGAGTCGTTAAGCCATTTTGTTTCTCGTGATGCTATGAATATGGTCGGCATTGGAAAACAAGTTATTGCGCAATTAGTAGCACATGATTTAATTCATGAAATAACAGATTTATATACTTTAAAAGAAGAAGATTTGATACAATTAGATGGTGTAAAAGAAAAATCAGCGCAAAATATCGTTCAATCGATTCAATCGAGCTATTCTCGCCCATTGAATGCCCTTATTTTTGGTTTGGGAATTAGACACGTGGGTCAAAAAGCAGCGTTACTCATTACTCAACATTTTAAAACGAGTGATGCGCTATTTAGAGCGAGCAAAGAAGAATTTGCAGAAGTGGATGGTATTGGGCCTGTTATTGCAGAGAGTTTAGCGAATTTTTTTGCTGAACCTCATGTCGTTGAACTCTTTCATACCTTTAAATCGTTAGGTTTATCCTTACAAATGGAAGATGTGCCCGTGACAAGTCATTCGACTGTTGAAGGCATGACGATTGTACTTACTGGTAAATTAGAGCAATTCACACGAAAAGAATTAACCGAACGTCTCATCCAATTAGGTGCTAATGTGACAGGAAGTGTCTCTAAAAAAACAGACCTCGTTGTAGCCGGTAAAGAAGCTGGTAGCAAGTTAACACGTGCTGAAGCATTAGGTATAACCGTTTGGACAGAAGACGAATTACAAGAACATTTAAAAGGACAATGACAATGAAAAAAATCATAAAAAAATGGATTCCGTTAATGGCGTCAGTTGCTTGTTTAAGTGGGTGTATGGGATTAGAACAACTCAATGAGTCAAAGAATTCAATAGAATCAACTGATACAGAAGTACCTGTAACAACAACTAATAATCAATTGAGTTCAGATTTTTACCGTGCATTGATCGAAGAAGGACAATATAAACCTAGTCAATCACGTGGTGTGAGTCTTAGCTTAAATTCCGGATACAATATGAAAAATTTTGAAACGGGATTAGTTGAGGTAGCTCAGCGTGCTTTTCCATCCGATCAGTATTACTTCCAAGAAGGACAAGTACTAGATCATGATACAATCAAAAAGTGGCTCGGCCGAAAAAGTGATCAAAATAAAGATGGTTTAAATCCAGCAGCGGTAGAATCTGGCGAACGTCAACCATATTATTTAGCTCAAATTTTAGAACAAGACTATATTGTTCAGAATAATAAAACGTATCAATTAGAAGGTATGGCAATTGGGTTAGCGATGAATACAGAAGACGTATATACAGAAGATGGCCGCGAGTATAAAAGTGAAATCGACGAAGAGACTATGAAGCAAAAAGGAAAAGAAATAGCCGGAACGATTTTACAACGATTGAGAGAAAATGAAGCGCTTAGAAACGTTCCGATTGTTTTTGGTATTTTTAAACAAGCTCCGAGTGATGATTTAGCTGGTGGTGTGTATATTTTCGAAGCAACTTCAACGAAAGGTGCTTTAATTCCTCAGTGGATTGATTTGAAAAAAGAAATTAAAGTCTTTCCACAATTAGAAGGCAATCCTACTCCTGATGCGACGCGTTTTGAAAATTTCCGAACCAATGTCGAAGGTTTCTTCCCTAACTTGTCTGGTGTAACTGGAAAAGCAAGTTATCAAGATGGCGCACTAGAGAAATTACAAGTTAACATTATGACTCAATTTTATGGCGAAACAGAAATTATTGCTTTTGCGCAACATGTTACCGATATGGCTACTAAATATTTGAAATATAATATCCCTGTTGAAATTCAAATTCAATCCATTAATGGACAAGAAGCCTTAATTATTCAAAACCCTGAAAAAGATCAGTTCATGTATTATATTTATCAGTAGTATTTGATCAGTTAAGAAAAATGATGGTATAAAGTTAAGAAGAGAAAGGAAGATACGATGAAACTGACGAAAGAAGAAGTAAAGCAAGTTGCTTATTTAGCTAAATTATCAATTAGCGAAGAAGAAGTGGAGCAAATCACGAATGAAATGCAAGCAATAGTTGATATGGCCGAACAATTAGACCAATTAGATATTCCAAGTGATGTTCCTTTAACAACACATGGTCAACCATTGAAAAATGCTTATCGTGAAGACGTTGTGAAACAAATTGACGAACGTGATGAATTATTGAAAAACGTTAAAACACATCACGACGGAATGATTCAAGTACCTGAAATTATGGCAGATGGAGGTCAAGGCGCATGAAGCTAAATGAATTAACAATTGTTGAAATGCATGAAGGATTATTAGCGGGTCAATTTACAGCAGTCGATTTAGTAACGGCTGTTTTCGAAGCAATTGATGATCGCGATGAACGATTCGGTGCTTTTTTAGCGTTAAATAAAGAAGAAGCTTTAGAACAAGCTAAAGCGGCAGATGAAGCGGGTTATTCAAAAGAGCGTCCATTAAATGGTATTCCGATTGCGATTAAAGATAATATTGTTACAAAGAACTTAACAACGACTGCTGCAAGTCGCATGTTAGAAGACTTTGTTCCAATATATGATGCAACCGTCATTGAAAAATTAAAAGAAGCTGGCGCAATTATTGTCGGAAAAGTGAACTTAGACGAATTCGCTATGGGTGGTAGTACTGAAACATCTTATTTCAAAAAGACAAAAAATGCGCATGACTTAGAACGTGTGCCAGGGGGATCTTCTGGTGGATCAGCTGTTGCTGTTGCCGCACATATGGTTCCAGCTAGTTTAGGATCTGATACAGGTGGATCAATTCGCCAACCTGCAGCATTCAACGGAGTAGTGGGGATGAAACCAACATACGGTCGTGTATCACGTTATGGTTTAATTGCTTTTGCATCAAGTTTAGATCAAATTGGACCAATGACAAAAACAGTTAAAGATAACGCATTAGTATTAAGTGCAATTAGTGGGATGGATGAGAAAGATTCAACTACTGCTAATGAAGTAGTTCCACACTATGTAGATGAAATAAATACAGACTTATCTCAATTAACAATTGGAATTCCTGAAGAGTTTTTAAGTGAAGGTATTTTACCTGAAATTCGTGAAAATGTTAAAAAAACAGCTGAGCACTTGAAATCATTAGGAGCAACAATTAAAAAAGTTAGTTTATCACATACACAATATGGAATTAGTGCTTACTATATTATTGCAAGTTCTGAAGCAAGTTCTAACTTACAACGTTTTGATGGTATACGATACGGATATCGTGCGGAAAACACTAAAGATTTAGATGATTTATATGTAAAAACAAGAACAGAAGGATTTGGAACAGAAGTTAAACGTCGTATCCTATTAGGAACATTCTCTCTATCTTCTGGTTACTATGATGCTCATTTCAAAAAAGCGGCTCAAGCACGTACGTTAATTAAAAATGACTTTGCTAAAGCATTTGAAGATGTAGATATCATTCTTGGACCAGTTGCACCTGATGAGCCATTTAAATTAGGTGAACGAATTAGTGATCCAATTCAAATGTATATGGCCGATGTATTAACTATCCCAGTTAACTTAGCAGGCCTTCCTGCATTATCAGTCCCAGTTGGCATGTCAAAAAATAATTTACCAATAGGGGTACAATTTATTGGACCAGCATATAGTGAACAAACATTGTATAACGTTGGTCAAGCTCTTGAAGATGCTGGATTATTTAGTTCACATACAGAAAAATAAGGAGGAAACCACGTTATGAATTTTGAAACAATTATCGGGTTAGAAGTTCACGTCGAATTAAAAACTCATTCAAAAATTTTCTCTCCATCGCCAGTAGCTTATGGAGCAGAACCAAATACTAATACAAACGTCATTGACTGGGGATATCCAGGGGTACTTCCAGTTTTAAATAAAGGAGCCGTTGAGTATGGAATGCGTGCAGCTTTAGCATTAAACTGTAAAATCCATCAATCAACGAGCTTCGACCGTAAAAACTATTTCTACCCTGATAATCCTAAAGCTTATCAAATTAGTCAGTTAGACTATCCAATCGGTTATGATGGATATATTGATATTGAAGTAGAAGGTAAAAAGAAACGTATTCGAATTGAACGTGTTCACCTTGAAGAAGATGCTGGAAAAAACACACACGGTGTCGATGGATTTTCTTATGTTGACTTAAACCGTCAAGGAACACCATTAATTGAGATTGTATCTGAAGCTGATTTACGCAGCCCAGAAGAAGCGTATGCTTATTTAGAAGCATTACGTGAACGTATTCAATTTACAGGAGTATCTGATGTTCGAATGGAAGAAGGTTCAATGCGTTGTGATGCCAATATTTCATTACGACCTTACGGCCAAGAGAAATTCGGAACAAAAGCAGAATTAAAGAACTTGAACTCGTTCAACTACGTTCGTCGTGGGTTAGCTCATGAAGAAATTCGTCAAGCAAATGTGTTGAGAAGCGGCGGAATTATTGAACAAGAAACACGTCGTTTTGACGAACAAACGGGTGAAACCATCTTGATGCGTGTGAAAGAAGGTCAAAGTGACTATCGTTACTTCCCAGAACCAGACCTTCCACCATTAGAAATTAGTGATGAATGGGTAGAATCCGTTCGTCAATCTATTCCAGAAATGCCAGAAGTTCGTCGTAAACGTTACATTGAATCATTTGAATTACCAGAATATGATGCTATGGTATTAACATTATCATTAGAAATGTCAGATTTCTTTGATGGAACAGTGGCAGCTGGTGCTGATCCAAAACAAGCTTCAAACTGGTTAATGGGCGAAGTGTCTGCTTACTTGAATAGTGAAAAAGTAGAATTAAACGAAACAGGCTTAACACCAGAAAACTTAGCGGATATGATTCATTTAATTGAAGACGGAACAATTAGCTCAAAAATGGCTAAAAAAGTTTTCCGTTTACTAGCTCAAGAAGGTGGACAAGCGAAAGACGTTGTTGAAAAACATGGTATGGTTCAGTTAAGTGATCCATCTAAATTATTACCAATCATTAACGAAATCTTGGATAATAATCCACAATCCATTGAAGACTTTAAAGGTGGAAAAGATCGAGCAAAAGGCTTCTTAGTGGGTCAAATCATGAAGCAAACTCGTGGACAAGCTAACCCAGGTATCGTCAATAAATTATTAAGTGAAGAATTAAGTAAACGATAAAAGTGATGGGATTAAGGGAGAAGGGTGTTGAAGATGAAACGAGCACGAGTAATATATAATCCAACTTCTGGACGAGAAGTGTTAAAAAATCAAATGATTGATATTTTAAATATTTTAGAAGATGCGGGCTATGAAGCAAGTGCTTATCGAACAACTCCTGAACCTTTTTCTGCACGAGATGAAGCTAGACGTGCTGGTGAAGCAGGTTTTGATTTAATTGTTGCTGCAGGAGGAGACGGTACGATTAATGAAGTTGTATCAGGCATTACACCGTTAGAAAAACGCCCTATGTTTGCGATTATCCCTGCAGGTACAACGAATGATTATGCACGTGCGCTTAATATTCCACGAGACAATTTCTTAGAAGCGGCACGAATCATTGCAAATAATCAGCCTTTAGCGATTGATGTGGGTCAATTTAATGAACAATACTTTATTAATATCGCAGCAGGTGGCTATTTAACAGATTTGACCTATGATGTCCCTGCAAAATTAAAAACTATTTTTGGCTATTTGGCTTATTTAGCTAAAGGAGCAGAAAAATTACCTCAAGTTCGCCCCATAATGGTACGTATCCAACATGATGAAGGAACTTATGAAGGATTTGCATCCATGTTCTTTGTCGCATTGACTAATTCAGTTGGTGGTTTTGAACAATTAGTACCTGATGCGAATTTAACAGATGGTAAATTTACTTTGTTAGTTATTAAAACGGCTAATCTATTTGAAATGCTACAAATTGTGAATCAAATGTTATTAGGTGGTAAACACATTAATAACCCTAATGTGTTATACGTTAAAACACGTTATATTAAAGCTGAAGCAATTGATGGCTCACAGTTAATGATTAATGTAGATGGTGAATATGGTGGAGATGCTCCAGCAATTTTCCGTAATTTACAGCAACACATTAATGTATTTGCTAACTTAGGTAATTATCCAGCTGTTACGCCAGATGATGTATTAGCGCATGAAGCAGAACAACGCTTTAAATATGAAATGGAACGTATGGATCCATTCACTTTAAGCGATTTAGAACAAGACCAAAATTACTAAATAGTTTTAAATAAAAGTTTCAAACACTTATAGCATCATTTTATACAAGATGAAGTAACTAGTTAGTTGCTTCATCTTTTTTATGTAAATTGCTTAATATATTTAAACTGGACTGTTGGAGAAGAATAAAAGTGATAATCAGTGTATAAAGTAATTGGCTCAAATGTTTATTTTCAGTCAAGTCCATAATCTTGTGTAAAAGTTTCTAGTACAATGTTCTATACTCTCTTACTGGTTAAACTTGATATACTTTCTTTTAGAACTGATCCATTCGTCATGCGTGTCCATCAGGACAGCACCAATTAAACGATTGGCTGACACACGATTGGGGAAAATACGAATAATCTTTTCTCTTCGGCGTACTTCTTGGTTCAATCGTTCAAGAAGATTAGTACTTTTTAAACGATTGTGACTCTTATCCATTACTGTGTATTGGAAGGCATCTTCGAAGCCATTATCTAAAGTCTCACAGGCTTTTGCATAGTTCCTTTGATTGATATAGTTAGTAATCA
>NZ_JAGN01000027.1 GCF_000526675.1 Atopobacter phocae ATCC BAA-285 | reverse complement strand
TACCCGCGTGGTAAAGTCTCGTTCATAATAGCCATTTCTTTGGCTCTGACGACTTTCTGCTCGTTCATAGTTATCGGCCTGGATATATTCTGTTCGTTGATTCTCCATCAATTGGTTGAACACTGTTGTCAAAATGCTTTTCGAGGCATCATCTTTTACCGAATGTTCAATAATGCTTTGAACCTCTTCTCTATTCATTGTAAAATGTACTTGGGTCATGTAAAGTCCTCCTAGGTATGTTTTGTGGTAAAAACATTGTACCGTAAAAGGAGCTTTATATGACCTTTTATCTTTTACACAATTATATGGACTTTATCAATATCAATAATGCAGCATTAATATATTGGAGTGATTTTGAACAAAAATCTCTTGAATTAAATTTAAAATATAATTATTTGTTAAAATCAGATATTGCTAATTTTTATTCTAGTATATATACGCACACACTTTCTTGGGCTATTCATGGAGAAAAGAATGCTAAAGAAAATAAAAAGAATAGAAATAGAAAGAAATCGCTAGGTGATAGAATTGATGGAAGATTTCAGTATATGAATTATGGAGAAACAGTAGGCATACCTCAAGGAAATGCTATATCAGATTTAATGTCAGAATTATTACTATTTTATATAGATAGTTTACTGGTTGATAGATTGAAAGAAAAGAAGATTAGTAATTATAAGATAATTAGATATAGAGATGACTATAGAATATTTACTCAGACAAGAGATGAAGCTAATATCATAAAAAAAGAATTAATAATTGTTTTACAAAGACATAAATTGTCATTAGGAGAGAATAAAACTTCTTATGGTGAAGATATAATAAAAAATTCTGTGAAAGAAGAAAAACAATATTGGATGATACATAATCCAACTATAAAACTATCTTCAGATAAAATTTATCGAAATACTAAGTATTTTTTTAATAAACTAATAAATATTGAAATATTGAATAAATGTTTAGGGCGAGATTTTAAACAATATTTTGATAATAGGATTTATAAAGCAACTCCTCAAAAGCATATGTATTTAATTAAATTATATGCTGATAAGTATCCAAATAGTGGACAATTAGTTGGGGCATTAAAAGATTTTGAAAATCGAATTTCTGATTTGTCATATGAAGATTTAAAAAATTCAGGTTCTAATATTGTGGCTATCATATCGATTTTAATTGATATCATACAAAATAATCCTAAAATAACAGAACCAGGAATAAAGTTGTTATCGTTACTTTTAAATAAAACTCATAAATATAATTTATTATATTTTTTGAAATCTAATAACAATGAAATTTTAAAAAAACAAGATGAAATAATTAATTTGGTAACGTTAATCAATGATAAAATGAAAGCACATGCGTTCAATCCTTACCTAGAAATATGGCTTCAACGAATTGTTGTTAAAAATCTAAGAGAAAAAAGTAAATTTGTTGAACAATTCATGAGAAATAGCAATGAATTATTAGTGAAATTATGTAACGAAGTTCTTGTGGGAAAGAAAAATACGATAAATATATTTAATCAAGAATGGATTAGTGCACAGTATAGAATTGATAATTCAAAATTCATAAATATAGAGAAAATAGAAGAATTAGATGATATTATTTCGAATGAAGAAATACGATGTTTGGAATATGATATGCAATAGCACTATATTTTAAAATGAGCAGTAAATCGAAAGGTTTACTGTTTTTTATTTTTAACTTTCTTTTGAATAAATTAGTTCATTAGACTATTGAATCTCCAACTACTTTGCAATACAATATACCTATAAACGCTATCTTGTATTGCAATACACTTTAAAGAAAGGAGAGATTTTTTGATTCCTTCACAGATGTTAAAAGGAGTATTAGAAGGTTGTATTTTAGAAGTGATTCGTCAAGAAGAAACGTATGCGTATGAAATATCAGAAAAGTTAAAATCTTTCGGCTTTGGTGATATATCAGAAGGCACGATTTATCCGATTATCTTGCGATTAAATACGCAAGGTTTTTTAGAATCAAAGATGCGTAAATCACCAATTGGTCCGAAAAGAAAATATTATCGATTAACACAAGCAGGGGAGGAAAAGTTAATTCAATTTAAAAAAGATTGGACCGCAATAACTCACGCAATCGATCGATTATTTGAGGGAGGTATAAACAATGGTTGAGAAGCAAAATATAAAACGATTAAGAAATGATAATAACCGGCGTGAAAAGCAATTAAATGAAAAATCAGTTGCAACGTATGATGATATGATTGTTTATTTAAGAGGTGCTAATTTATCCGATGTGGATGTGGAACGTGTACGATCTGACTTAATAGAAATATTATTAGACGCTCAAATGGGCAAAAGAGAACTAGAAGACGTTTTAGGCACAGATATTAAAAATGTTTGTGATGAAATCATTGCGAGCTTACCTCAAAAAACGGTACAGGAACGTTGGTTTGATCAATTTGAAATTATTTTATATCAATGGGTCATTCTTTTGACGATTGGTATAATTTCGCATGCGCTCAAAGATATTATGACTAATCATCGTTTAACTAATTTGAAATGGACAGTAGGAGAGCTACTAGCTGTTGCATTCATTATCTTTTTCAGTGATAGGCTAGTAAAACGGATTTCTAAAAACACATTTAAAAACAAACAATATCAGATGAAGAATATCTTAAAAGAGGCATCTATATACGGAAGTATCATGTTATGTATTCTAATACCTATCATTTTTCTAAACCAAGTCCTTTTGACCATGCCTTATTGGGCAGCTTTCGTCATTTTGGCGATTGTATTAATAGTTATTTATGTATTGAGGAAAGGAATTGCTAAAAGTAATAATTTTAATGATGAACATTAAAATTATAAATGATATAATATTGTTGACATTTAATATATAAAAAAGTAATAAAAATACTTTTATAAAAAGGAGTTCTCTGATGAAAAAAAAGCTGGTCAAATGGATGGGGGTTGCTAGTTTCTTACTTTTCTTTGGTGCCATCGGTTATGGGATAGGTTACTTTTATGGGGATATAGGTGGACCATGGTTGGAGGAACTAAATATGATTGAACTACTGATTGGAAGTTTCATTTTTATTTTAGTTTGGATAGGTTCATTTTATGTCGCCATCATCATTCATGAGCTCGGTCATTTAATTGGAGGATTAATTAGTGGCTATCGTTTTGGCTCGTTTCGCATTGGAAGTTTATTACTTAAAAAAGGATCCAATGGCTTTGAATTAAAAAAATATCAAATTGCTGGGACAGGTGGACAATGTTTAATGGTGCCACCTGATTCAGCAGACGAAACGTTTCCATACTTAGCCTATAACTTAGGCGGACCATTGCTTAATTTAGCAGTGGGGTTATTGTCTGGCGTGATGTGCGCAGTTTTCCCTTCTTTGATGCTTTTCGCCATAGTGAATTTGATCGTTGCATTGATGAATGGAGTACCTATCAAATATCGTTTAATCGCAAATGACGCTTATAACGCCTTGACTTTATCTAAAAATCCGCTAGCTCGTCGAGTGACTTTAACTATTTTAAAAATAAATAATCAGTTGATGGAAGGCTTACGTTTAAAAGAGATGCCTGACAGTTGGTTTGATTTACCCAATGATTTTGACCGTCAAAATGTACTATTAGTCAGTCTCTTAGGTGTACAAGCGAACCGTCTGTTTGACCAAGGACGTTTGAATGAGGCGCGCCTATTGATTGATGACCTATTAATGTCTGACGCTCAAATGAATGGCGTGATGCGCGCTTTACTAATTTGTCAACGGGCGCTAATCGATTTAATTGAGCAAGGTGCTGATGCGGATCTTTCGATGCTTCAGGAAAAAGAAGTTCAACAAGTGATGAAAGGCATGCCGAAGAATTTGGATATTTTACTGTTACAATATGCGAGTGCTTTGTTGAAAGATCAAGACCATACAAAAGCTAATCAAGTAAAAGCTAAACTGGAAAAAGCAATGAATCAATCGCCTTACCTAGCTGAAGTAGCAGCGAGTCAAGAAGTGCTGGAGTGGATTGACACAGCTCAGACGAAACAATCGCTCATATAGACTGGCGTCTATCTTAAAAGTAATGACTTAAATAATCAATTCGCACCTTCCAATCGGGAGGTGTTTTTTTATGGAGACGATTGGACTTTACATAAACTTTACACAAAAAGGGTAATTGATTTGATGTCGGCTCGGTAAGATGAACTTATCAACTAAATCGATAGAAAAAAGGAGTTAGACTATGAATAAATTACGTCGTTTAATGTGTGTCCCAATGGTTTTGCTAGTGACAGGTGGCTTATTAGCAGGTTGTGGAAATGAAACAACGAGTCAAACGGGTGGTGCGGTGAATGTAGTGACGCGTGAAGAAGGGTCTGGAACACGTGGAGCGTTTGTTGAATTGTTTTCCATTGTGGAAGAAAAAGAAGGAGAGAAAGTCGATCAAACATCACCGAATGCGATTGTGTCTAATTCAACGGCTGTTGTTATGACAACGGTTGCGGGCGATAAAAATGCGATTGGCTATGTCTCGCTAGGATCAGTGAACGATACAATCAAAACAGTTGAAATCGATGGAGCAACACCAAGTATTGAACAAGTAAAAGAAAATCGTTACAAAATCTCTCGGCCGTTTAATATCGTGTTACCTAAAAAAGTCAGCCAAGTCGCTCAAGACTTTATTCAGTTTATGATGAGTCCTCAAGGCCAGCAAGTGGTGGAAGAGACGGGTTATATCGCAGTAGACGCACAACAAGATTATCAACCGACGATTGAGGCCGGTAAAGTAGTGATTTCAGGATCTAGTTCGGTGACACCGGTGATGGAAAAATTAAAAGAAGCCTATTTAAAAGTGAATCCAGGAGTAATAATTGAAATTCAACAAAGTGATTCCTCAACGGGGGTAACGAATACAATTGATGGAACAGCTAATATTGGCATGGCATCGCGAGAATTAAAAGAATCAGAATTAGCACAAGGAGTGACCTCAAAAGTGATGGCGATAGACGGGATTGCGGTAATCGTCAATAAAGAGAATCCAATTACTCAGTTAACAAGTGAACAAGTGAAAAATATTTTCACGGGCAATGAAACGAGCTGGGATAATTTGCTATCGAAGTAAGGAGTTAGCGATGAGAGAGATGAAAGAAAAAGGAATGCATGCGGTATTTTTTATGACTGCATGCCTTTCAATTATAGCAGTGCTACTCATTTGTATTTTTTTGTTTTCAAATGGGATACCAGCGATTGCGAAAATAGGATGGATGGATTTTATTTTTGGGCGCGTTTGGCGGCCAAATAATCAGTTATTTGGTATTTTCCCAATGATTATTGGATCAATTTATGTGACAGCAGGTGCCTTATTGATTGGTGTGCCAATCGGAGTAACAACCGCTATTTTTATGGCTAAATTTTGTCCGAAGCCACTATATCCACTGTTTAAACGAACAATCAATTTAATGGCAGGCATTCCATCGGTTGTGTATGGATTTTTCGGTCTCGTTGTCTTAGTGCCTTTTGTACGCAATCAATTAGGTGGTTTCGGCATGAGCGTATTGACCGCTTCTTTGTTGTTAGGGTTAATGATTTTACCGACAATCATTACGATTTCTGAATCGTCTATTCGTGCAGTGGCGGATAGTTATTATGAAGGTGGTATTGCTCTAGGTGCGTCGCATGAGCGTAGTGTTTTTTTTATTGTGTTGCGTGGGGCTAAACGGGGAATTTTAGCGAGTATTATTTTAGGAATTGGTCGGGCCATTGGAGAGACGATGGCAGTCATTATGGTGGCTGGGAATCAAGCAGTTATTCCAGCTTCGCTAACATCAGGCGTTCGAACGTTGACGACTAATATTGTCTTAGAAATGGGGTACTCGACAGATTTGCATCGTGAAGCGTTAATTGGGACCGCTGTCGTTCTATTCGTCTTTATTTTAATGATTAATTTGTCGTTTGCTGTGATGAACAAGGGGGACTAAAATGAAACAACCAATCAAACAATTGATAACAGACAGTCGATTCGGTCAAAAAGATCCCCTTTCTTTATTATTACGAGGAATCGTATGGTTAGGTGCATGCTTTACCTTGTTATCATCCGGTTTTATTGTGGGATATATTTTATTAAAAGGGCTCCCACATGTGCGTCTAGATTTATTTGCAACAACTTATACGAGTGAGAATGTGTCATTATTTCCAGCGTTTATGAATACGTTATTTATGACGGTATTGTCGTTAGTCATTGCAGTACCAATTGGCATTGGCGCATCGATCTATTTAACAGAGTATGCTCATCGTGGTAATCGATTAGTCGGAGTGGTTCGTTTGGCAACCGAGACGTTAGCAGGGATTCCCTCTATTATTTACGGCTTATTTGGGTCGTTACTTTTTGTAAAGTATGCGCAGTTTGGTTTATCACTTTTATCAGGAGCGAGTACGTTAAGCATTATGATTTTGCCGTTAATTATGCGAACAACGGAAGAAGCTCTATTGTCCGTGCCAACGAGTTATCGTGAAGGTGGATTTGCATTAGGGGCTGGAAAGTTACGGACGATTTTTAAAATTGTTTTACCGAGTGCGGTTCCCGGTATTTTTTCAGGAATTATTTTAGCAATTGGCCGGATTGTCGGGGAATCTGCAGCATTAATTTTTACAGCGGGAACGGTGGCAAAGGTGGCAACTAGTGTATGGAGTTCGTCGCGAACATTAGCTGTCCACATGTATGCCATTTCTGGTGAAGGGTTATACGTTAATCAAACGTATGCGACAGCCGTTGTGTTGTTAGGGCTAGTCATAGGAATTAATGGACTGTCAGAGAGCATTGCGAAACGTTTAGAAAGTGGGACAAGATAATGGATAAGTTAGAAATTAAACAATTAGAGTTATATTATGGTACATTCCAAGCGTTGAAAGGAATAAATTTAAAGATTCCTCAAGACAAAATCACCGCATTTATTGGGCCGTCCGGATGTGGCAAGTCCACCTTGTTAAAAAGTTTGAACCGGATGAACGATTTAATTCCAGATTGTACGATTAAAGGCGACGTTTTACTAGATGGAGAAAATATTTATCAAGCAATGGACGTAAATCGATTACGAAAAAAAGTGGGGATGGTTTTTCAAAAGCCCAATCCGTTTCCGATGAGTGTTTATAATAACATCGCTTTTGGGCCGCGCACGCATGGGATTAAGAATAAAAGTCAGTTAGATGAAATCGTGGAACAATCCTTAAAAAATGCCGCTATTTGGGAGGAAGTAAAAGACCGATTGCATCAATCGGCTTTAGGGCTATCTGGAGGACAGCAACAGCGTTTATGTATTGCACGGGCTTTGGCGATTGAGCCGAATGTCATTTTACTCGATGAGCCAACGAGTGCTTTAGATCCTATCTCTACTTCTAAAATTGAGGAATTGGTCATTTCGTTAAAAAATCAATACACTATTGTGATTGTCACGCATAACATGCAACAAGCTGTTCGAATTTCAGATCAAACAGCCTTTTTCTTAGCGGGCGAAATGATTGAGTACGACAAAACAAGTACATTATTTTCAGTACCGAGTGATCAGCGAACAGAAGATTATATTACGGGGAGGTTTGGTTAAATGCGGTCCAAATTTGATCATCAATTATTAGAACTCAACAATGATTTAATTGTTATGGGATCACTTTGCGAGGATATTATAAAGAAATCGTTACATAGTATTATTGACACAGATGCTTTAGTGATGAATGAGATCATTAAAACGAATCAACAAATTGAACAGTTGGAGCGTGAAATTGAAGGGCGTTGCTTGAAATTACTGTTAAGGCAACAACCAGTGGCAAAAGATTTGTTGAATATTTCTGCGGCCTTAAAAATGGTCTATGATTTGAAACGGATTGGAGCGCAATCTACAGAAATTGCGGATATTGTATCACAAAATCACATTCAAACGAGTGAGGACTTGCGTTCCATTCGACACATGTCAACCGATGTGATTGCGATGGTGACGGATAGTATTGATGCATTTGTGAATCAAGATGCTGACCTAGCACATCAGGTAATTGAAAAAGATAGCCAAGTAGATAGAGAATTTGATAGAATGAAGGCAGTTCTAATCGAGTATTTTTCACAAAAGGTATCAGATGGAGAACATGCCATCGATTTATTAATGATTGCAAAATATATTGAACGAATTGGTGATCATGCAGTCAATGTAGCGAAGTGGGTATTATTCTCACTAACAGGTGAATTTTATGGAGGGGAAACATGATTTATTGTGTAGAAGATGATGATAATATACGCGAATTAATGGTATACACACTCCAAACAACAGGATTTGAGGCTGAAGGTTTTTCAACGAGTCAGCCTTTTTGGCATGCCATGGAACAGCAAGAACCAACCTTAATTATATTGGACGTGATGTTGCCAGGAGAAGATGGCATTTCGTTATTGAAGCAACTCAAACAACAAGTAAGATGGGAACACATTCCAGTGATTATGGCAACAGCAAAAGGGAATGAATACGATAAGGTAAAAGGATTAGATTTAGGGGCGGATGATTATTTAGTCAAACCATTTGGCATGATGGAAATGGTGTCCCGAATTAAAGCCGTATTACGACGCATTCAACGCCGAGATATTTTAAGACCATTAACGATGGGCGAATTAGTTATGGATTTAAGCGCACATAAAGTGAAGTTGTCGGGTGAACGTATTGAATTAACATTTAAAGAATTCGAATTATTACGTTTATTTTTAAGTCATCCCGGCCAAGTTTTTTCACGGAATGATTTATTGAATAAAATTTGGGGTGAAGACTTTTTAGGTGAAACCCGGACAGTCGATGTACATATTGGAACATTACGAACGAAATTAGGTACAGCGGCCGAATACATTAAAACGGTCCGAGGTGTGGGCTACATGATGGAGTCTACTCATGACTAAAAGAATTTTTCGAGCGATTGTAATGATAGCGATGGGTGTGTTTTTAGCGAGTTTAATTTTAATTTCTGGCTTCTTGTATCGCTATTTTTCAGCAGTTCAAATGGAGCAACTGCGAACGCAAACGGAATTAGTCGCACAAGGTATTTCGACCGGTGGGAAGGCATATGCTGAAGCCTTAAAGGTGGGCAATTTGCGCGTCACTTGGATTGATGCAGAGGGAGTCGTAATGTACGATTCGCGGACGGCACCAGAAATGATGGAAAATCATTATGAACGAACCGAAGTAATTCAAGCACGAGCACAAGGGTATGGAGAAAGTGTCCGGTATTCCTCAACCTTAACCCAAAATTATTTGTACTCGGCTCAACGATTAGAGGATGGGACGATTGTTCGATTAGCGGTGACTCAAACGAGTGTACTTCAATTATTAGTCGGATTGCTTCATCCGATGGCGATTGTCTTACTGATTGCGATTATCTTAGCTTTTATTAGTGCAAAGTACACATCTAAAAAGTTAGTCGAGCCATTGAATGATTTGGATTTAGATCAACCCTTATCTAATGTCGTATATGATGAATTATCACCACTCTTGCGACGAATTGATCAACACCAGAAAAAATCAGAAGAACAAGTGATGTTACTGAATCGCCAAAAGAAAGAGTTTGATACGACGATTTCCAAAATTAAAGAGGGCATTATTTTATTAAATGAAAAAGGGCAAATTGTTAGTATGAATACCGCAGCAAGACAGCTCTTTCAAATTAAAGAGTTGAATTCAGATGATTATTTGCTGCATCATACCCGACAAGTTGAATTAATTCAGGCGATTAATCAAGGCTTAACTGGCGCCAAACAAGAACGAATGGTGGACATTAATGGAATGTATTATCGGACCCTTGTTCGACCGGTATTATCGGAGCAACAACTTACTGGAGTCGTTGTGCTCATGTTTGATGTGACCGATGAAGTGCAAAATGAACGCATGCGACGAGAGTTTACGGCAAATGTCTCACACGAATTAAAGACACCATTACAAACGATTTCGGGGTATTCTGAAATTTTGAAAAATAATTTAGTATCGGAAGAATATATTCAATCATTTTCCGGAAAAATCTTTTCAGAGTCTCAACGATTAATTCAGTTAGTTGAAGATATCATTCACTTATCTCAGTTAGATGAAATGACGGAATTAGCGATGCAACCAGTGGACTTGTATCAAGTCGTCCATCATGTAAAAGAAAGCTTGGCAGTTGTTGCAGACGAAAAAGCTATTCAAATGAATGTTATCGGACAATCGACGCTGTTATTCGCGCATCCGTCTTTGATTCATTCAATTGTGTATAATTTATGTGATAATGCGATTAAATATAATCGTCAAAAGGGGCAAGTAACAGTGACGCTTTCAAAAACAGATGAGCATGTTTTACTTGAAGTGAAGGATTCAGGCGTAGGGATTCCAACTGATGATTTAGATCGGATTTTTGAACGATTTTATCGTGTTGATAAAAGCCGTTCAAAAGGTGCGGGTGGGACAGGTTTAGGTCTTTCCATTGTGAAGCATGCGGCTTTATTGCATCAAGCCGAAATTAATGTGTGGAGCGAGGTAGGATTAGGGACAACCGTTCGTGTCCAATTTAAACGAGCAAAAGAGCAAGATTTATTGCAAATAGAAGGAAGCGTTGGAAATCTTGTGCAAAAATAAATGATGCAGAACATAACGCAGGATAAAATGAACAAATTGGTCTAATTAAGTGATTCACTTATTGGTCTATTTGTTCTTTTTTTTGTAATAAGACTAAATAATATTGATATTTAACGTGAACAGAAGGCATATTGTGAAAAAAATGGATTTTTCCCGAGATAAAAGAAGTATCTTTGGGCTTAGATAGGTTTTATCGCTTAAATCATGGTAAAATAGAATTAGCAGATTATTAAATGAAGAAGGATATGATCGAAGGAGGAGATAATATGTCGACAAACAAAGTACGAACGTTCTATTGGACGATTTCGCATCTTGTTTTATACGTCATGACTTTAGTAGTGAATTATTTAGGATCATCGGGTTTTTTTAATGGAAAAGGTCAGGCAGAGGTTTCTGACAAATACAATACGATGATTACACCGAGTGGCTTTGCTTTTTCAATATGGGGTGTGATTTACACTTTATTATTTGTGTCACTGGTTTATTTGTTCGTTAAACGAAATGAAGAACCGATTGCACGATTAGTGGAACGTATCTCATGGTTTTATGTGATGAGCAGTGTCTTTAATATGGGGTGGATTATCGTTTTTTCATATGAATTAATCGGATTATCGACAATATTTATTTTAGGTTTACTCTTTTCGTTAATGCTTTTAATTCAACGATTATATAATGATCGCAATCAATATCCGACGAATTTAGTTGGTGCGTCGTTTAGTTTATATGCGGCTTGGGTATTTATTGCCTCGATTTTGAATATATCGTTATTTTTAGTCCAACAACAGTGGAATGGCTGGGGAATTAAGCCATCCATCTGGACAATGGTCATTTTACTGGTGGCAATTGTCTTTGTATTAGGATATGTACTGTATTATCGAAATGCAGTTTTCCCAATAGCTCCGGCTTGGGCATTCTTTGGCATTTACCGTGCGTACCAGACAAATCCTATGCCGTACCCTATGACTAATATCATTGAGATAATACTTTTAACAGGGATGGGTATTTTTATTGTATTAGCAGGCTGGACGCTTGTTCGTAATCAATTTAACGTTTTTCCAAAGACTCAAATGTTGATTAAGTAGAATGTATTAGTCTTCCGAAGTTAAAAACATCGAGAGATATGGTTGTTCTAAATGTTACTTCTAAAACAATTGCACAAGAAAGTGAAAGGGATTATATGAACAAGAACACAAAAAGGATTCTCTCGTTTTTATTTATTATAGGGATATGCCTATATAGTTTATCGACTTTGGCGTTTTCAGTGAGAGCTGAAGAGCCATCAATCAATCAAAGTCTGGAGTTTCAAGACAATATTTCGACTGAACATGTGAAAAAGAAAGATGTTATAAATGATACAGAATTAAATAAGCAAACAATAAATAAAATAACATTTGATAGTGATACAGAAAGTATTGTTTCATCAATGTTAATTGAATCAGGTAAGGAAATTAATCAGTTACCTATTCCTGAAAAAGAAGGATACCAATTTTTAGGATGGTACATGCATGATGGTGATAAAGTAAAGCTACCTTTTATTGTAGAGGGAAATATGAACTTAATTGCAAAATGGGAATTATCTCTAGTGCCAGTTGATGAAGAAGGTATAGACGGTCCAATTAGCTACGTGCCAGGTGGAGAAATACAATATAATATATATCCAGCAACGAGTTTTCGTCCTCGAATCAGAGCGCGCTCAATTAGCGTACGTTCGTCGAACAATCCTGTGATAGGTGTCGATCATCCTAAAAAACCGGGAGAAGTGATGCTTTTTAAAGAGGCCAAGCCAGTTCCTGGAAAAGTGAATACGTTTAATATTAAAGTTCGTATTGAACGAAAAAATAAACCAAAAACAAGTGATGTTATTCTTGTAATGGATAGATCAGGAAGTATGGATCGTCCAAACACTAAAATGATAGAAGCAAAAAAAGCCGGTAAAAAGTTTGTACAGGAACTATTAAATACAAAAGTGATGCGAGTAGCTGTGGTTTCTTATGCTTCAGATGTTACAGTTGATCAGCCATTAACAACAGACGGACAATTGTTAGATAGTGCGATAGATAGCTTAGAAGCAAGAGGCGGTACATTTACTCAAGCGGCAATTCGGCAAGCAAGTGCTCTACTTGCAAATTCAACTGCTGATAGCAAACGTATTATTATACTTTCTGACGGGGAGCCAACATTTAGTTATCCAATGTATAATCCAGATATATACGCAACAGATCGAGTGAATCTCGGACTAGCAACTGCTGAAAGACTTAACTCTGTTTATAGAGTTGATGGGTTTGAAACGTCAGTTAATATTCCTGAGTCAGAATTTAAATATGAACCTAATTCTAGAACTGGACAAGGGCGAGCGGTTAGACATTTATATTACTACCAAACTAGACCATATAAAATGTATAATCATGGGAATTCTGCTATTGCCGAAGCGGGTTTTGCGGGCGCTAAAGGTTATAGTTTGTTTTCAATTGGGCTTCAAACAGGTCCTTTAGGAAATGAAATTTTAAATAGGTTGAAGCAAGGTGATGGAACGTTTACAGAAGTAAAGTCGCTTGAAGAATTGACTCCAGTATTTCAAAGTATATCAAAAGATGTTCAATTAGCTATTACCAAGTTATCGATTGATGATCCAATGGGACCAGGATTTGAAATTATACAAAGTGATGTACAAGACATTAAAGTTACAAATGGAAAGATAATATATCAAAACAATAAAATTATGTGGGATTTTGATACATTATCAAACACTACTCCAGAAAATAAAGATATTAATTTTGAAGAGTTAACTTACACGGTAGAAGTAAATAATAGTTTAATTGATGCTCCAAACTCTGATAAATTGTATGCTACAAATGGAAATATGACGATTAATTACAAAGATGAGAAAGAAAACGAGCAAACAGCTGTCTTTCCTGTTCCAAAGGTCAAACCTGTATTATATCAAGTTGAAAAAGAAGTAAAAGATAAAGATGGTAAAGTGATCAAAAAAGATAAAAACTTTGATATTACCATTAAAGGTCCAGAATCGTTCGAAAAAAAATATACGTTAAATCCCGCGAAAAATAATACTTCGGGCTTAAAAACAGATTTAAGGAAAATAGGAAGATATAGCATCCTAGAGAAGGTAAATGATAAAGATTACGACGTTAAATATTTTGTTAATGGAAAAGAACAATCTGAGTTTACAATTGATGAAAAGCAGTCGAAAGATATAAATATTAAAGTAGTCAATCAAGAGAAACCGAGAAAATTGATAATTGTTAAGGACTATGTTAAAAAAAACGCATTAGACACTCCAATTTTTCAATTTAAAGTGACAGGTCCAAATAATTACAACAAAGAGTTTTCATTATCACCTAATCAGTCGCTAACTCAAGAATTAGACGATTTGCAAAAAGGCAAGTATACCGTTGAGGAATTAACGAAAGGGTATATTACAAGTATCCAAGTAAATGGTGGAGAATATCTAAATCAAAGGACTGTTGAGGTCGATTTGACAGAGGGAAATCAAGAAGCAAAAGTAACGATTATAAATCGTCAACAATCAGAATTTCCCAAAACAGGTGGGCGTGGCACGCTAATCTTTAACTTAATCGGCTGGTCGCTCATGTTAATAAGTGGCTTCGTTTGGTTTAATAAACGAGCGTCGAGTAAAGAGGTTTAGCTACAAAAAAGAGAGTAAAGAATAAACGAGAGAGAGGCGTCCGGTATATCAACGGGATGCTCTCTCTTTTTGTTACAATCAATGATTGAAAGATTCATTTGTTTTTTGTACAGTGAACGTAGAGGAAAGAGGGGATAGACAGTGAATAAACAACTAACTTATAAACAGTATGAGAGTCAGTTGGAGACGATGACTTTTGATGAGATGCATGTTATTTATGATCAGTTGTTAGAAAAGATGGATTGGTCCAACGAGGAACTGGTTGAACGGTGGTCAGATGTGATGCAACATGCAATCGCTTATACCAATGTTCGAGCAGGTTGGCATGCGTTGTCCTTTGAAGAAAAGGTAACCAAAGATCCGGCACGAACAGCAGCTCATAATGATTTTATGTTCTATTTGATTCTATTTGAACGAACACTCAAACAATATCACATACCAACTGAACAATGGACAAAATCTTTGTTTCTACAAGATGAAAAAGAACAAAGGACGATTGAGGATCTTCACTCTCATCGTCAACGAATTGGTGATTTTGCCAATTATTTAACCTTTATCTATGCATTAAATGCAAGATAGATAGGAATCAGCAGACACTATGAAAAAAGCGACAGATACTCTGTCGCTTTTTTTGTGTTTAAACAGGAACTTGAATGACTTGAATACCTTTTTTCTCCAATGCTTGTATCGTTTGAGGATTGGCATAAGAGTCTGTAATGAGTAAATCAATTTGATCAATTGAAGCAATCGTAAAATTAGACGGGCGACCTATTTTGCGATAATCAGCGACAAGGACGACTTTATTAGAATGTTCAATAATTTTTGCGTTAATTTTAGCTTCGTGAACAACAGAAGTGGAGACACCGGTTGCGATATCGAGTCCGCTACAACCAATAATACTCAAATCAGAACGGACATTGGAAAAGGCTTCGACAGCACGGTCACCTGATAGAGCTCCTTTTGGATAACGAATTTCTCCGCCGCTTAACATAATCACAGAATTTGGATGATGATCCATATTCACTACTTTTGTATTGTTTGTTAGTAAATTAAAGACACGATCCTTAGCAAACTTCAAAGCTAAACGTGCGGTACTACTTGTATTCATAAATAAAATTTGTTGATCTTTAATTTGTAAAGCTGCTTCAGCCGCTAATTTTAATTTAATTCGATTAATGGGGTCGTTTGTTTCTTCTTCAAAGTTAATATCTTCAGCTGCTTCAATTTTACCAAAAGCTAATTTAACTTGTCCCATTTCTTCTAATATTTGGCAATCTCTGCGAATGGTCATACTAGATACATTAAAGTGTTTTGATAATTCATTGACAGAAGTTACTTTTTTTTGTCGAATGAGTTCAATGAGTGCTTCGCGACGTTCTTTAATCATCGCATTAGAGCTTTTCATATGAATGTCGCCTCCTTTTTAACAAATAATACGATAAAATAACACATAATTCAACAAAAAACAATAATTAAGTGTGCTTAATTAAAATAAACTGATCATTTTAACATATAAAAGTGAACTTTAACATATAAATGTGTTGAAAGCGCTGTTTTAAATGTTAAACTAAATGCATGAAAGGGATTACAAGTGGAGGAAGAAAAAAGGAGAGGATGCTAAAAAAACACAGATAATCGGGAGAAAGTTGGGTAAAATAATGAAGTCACTCATTATTAATTAATCAGTTGTTAGAATGAATGACAGATTTTACTACAACCAAATAAAAGAAGGGGAGAAGAACATGCTTAAATATTTTCAAGAAGAAGGACTAGTTAAAGTTTTCGACCAACAACCGAAAGACTGGGAAGAAGCAATTCGTATGAGCGGAGAGATCATGATTGAACGAGGATTGATTAATAATCAATACGTTGAAGAAGTGATTCATGATGTGAAAGAATTTGGACCATACATTGTTATTGTACCGCATGTAGCGATGCCACATTCACAAGCAACAAGTGAAGGCGTGTTAGGAACAGGAGTGGGGCTATCCATTATGCCGGGACCAGTTTCTTTTGAAGAAGGTAATGAAGAAAAAGATGCGGAACTATTTTTTATGTTAGCCGCGAAGAACACAGATGAACATTTAAAAAATATTACCAATCTAACGGATTTATTAATGACAGATGGCGTGATTGAAGATTTATTAACAGTTAAAAATATGGAAGACTATCTTCAAGTAATGAAGAAATACCAATAGAGTAGGGGGAAACATCATGGAAAAAGTTTTAGATGGATTATTGGTTGTATGGGATTACTTCGCCCAGAACATATTAACACAGCCCGCTTTCTTAATCGGGTTCATCGTTTTAATCGGTTATATCTTACTGAAAAAACCAATTTATGAATGTATTGCTGGTTTCTTAAAAGCAACAGTTGGTTACTTAATCTTAACAGTAGGTTCAGGTGGATTAGTTAATAACTTCCGACCAATTTTAGTAGGTTTGAAGGAACGTTTCCAATTAGACGCGATGGTGACGGACCCTTACTTTGGACAAAATGCTGTAACAGCAGGGATTGAAGAAACATTTGGACGAACATTTAGTGATACGATGATTCTTTTATTAATTGCATTTATTTTTAATATTGTATTAGTTCGTTTTAGTCGTTATACGAAGTTAAGAGCAGTATTTACAACAGGTAACGTACAAGTGCAACAAGCAGCTACAGCTTTTTGGCTCTTGCTATTCTGTTTCCCATCACTTGGTCGTATTGAAGTATTAGTAGC
Organism: Atopobacter phocae ATCC BAA-285; assembly: GCF_000526675.1. GTDB lineage: Bacteria > Bacillota > Bacilli > Lactobacillales > Aerococcaceae > Atopobacter > Atopobacter phocae. The sequence continues at coordinate 6,438 of NZ_JAGN01000027.1, read as the reverse complement.
CATGGGTCTTATTCTTGGATGCTATTGGGCAGTTGGTTCTAACTTAACCGTAGACATTACACAAGATTTAACAGAAGGTGCTGGATTTGCCGTTGCCCATCAACAAATGTTTGGTTTGTATTTCTTTGCGAAATTAGCTGAACGCTTCAAAAAAGGCAAATCAACGAAGAAATTAGAAGATATTGAACTACCTGGATTTTTATCAATCTTTAATGAAAATATGGTATCGACTTCTATCTTGATGTTATTCTTCTTCGGAATCATCTTGATGGTATTAGGAAAAGATTACTTAGTTCAAGCTGAATTTATGGCAGCGACGGATAGCTTCTTGTTCTATATTTTCAAAACATCATTAATGTTTGCAGTGTACTTAGCTATTTTACAATTAGGTGTTCGGACATTCGTTGCCGAATTAACTGAATCATTCCAAGGTATCTCTAACACATTTTTACCAGGAGCTGTACCTGGAATCGATATCGCAGCAACATTTGGTTTCGGTTCACCAAACGCAGTTACTATCGGATTTTTATTCGGGGCGTTAGGTCAGTTCTTAATGATTTTACTTTTAATCTTGATCAAATCACCAACCATTGTTATTGCCGGATTTATTCCATTATTCTTTGACAATGCTGCAATTGCTGTGTATGCCAATAACCGTGGAGGGTTTAAAGCTGCTTGCTTCTTCCCATTCATTTCAGGGTTAATTCAAGTAGGTGGCTCTGCTCTAATTGCAAGTTGGGTTGGTTTATCAAAATACGGCGGTTACTTAGGAATGTTCGACTGGGCAACTGTTTGGCCATTCTTCACTGTCTTAATGAAATTCTTAGGTGTAGCTGGAATTATTCTTATCGTCGTGATGCTATTAGCTATTCCACAATTACAATATCGTAAAGACCCAGAAGGTTATTTCTTAATTGTAGAAGATTACGATCAATATCTAGAACAAAAAAACAAATAATATCAATCATTCAAAAAATATAGGAAAAATAGGGAGGAAGAATCATGCGAGTATTAGTAGCGTGTGCAAATGGATCAGGAACAAGTTTAATGATGAAAAAGAGTGTAGAGAAAGCGTTAATAGGGGCAGGATTTAAAATCACTAATATTCACCACTGCGCGATAGCTGAAGGAAAAAGCACGGCTAAAAATTATGATGTCGTTTTTACACCAATGAACTTTGTTGATATGTTCAAAGGCGCTAAAGAAAAAGGCGTAACAGTAATTGGCGTTAAAAACGTAATGTCACCAAAAGAAATTACGGAACGAGTAGCAGAAAGTGATTTAGCAGAACGTTTCATTAAATAAGAAAGAAGGCGCGAGCATGGCAAAACCAAACTTACAAATTGCATGTGATCATTCAGATTTACCAAGTGCATTAAAAGCAGTCAAAGCAGTCGGCGATGTCGTAGATATTATCGAAGCAGGAACAATTTTTATTTTACAAGTAGGGGATATTGGTGTAAAAAGCTTACGCGCATTATTCCCAGATAAATTAATTGTAGCAGATACAAAATGTGCAGACGCCGGTGGAACGGTCGCCAAAAACTGTGCAGATGCGGGAGCAGATTGGATGACCGTTATCTGTTCTGCTACCATCCCAACAATGAAAGCAGCAGCCAAAGAAATCAAAGAAGTTCAAGTGGAGTTATACGGAAACTGGACATATGAAGATGCACAACGTTGGTTAGATGCAGGTATTTCTCAAGCGATTTACCATCAAAGTCGTGATGCCCTACTTGCAGGTGAAACATGGGGCGAACGCGATTTAGAACGTGTTAAAAAATTAATTGATATGGGATTCCGTGTATCTGTAACAGGTGGATTAGCAGTTGATACGTTGAAATTATTCGAAGGAATCGATGTGTATACCTTTATCACAGGTCGTGGTATTACAGAAGCACCAGATCCAAGACAGGCTGCATTAGATTTCCGAAATGAAATTATTCGAATTTGGGGCGAGTAACATGAGTTTAATAGGATTGTATGAAAAAGCAACGCCTAAAAATATAACATGGAAAGAACGCTTAATGTTCGCAAAAGAATTAGGCTTTGACTTTGTTGAAATATCAGTAGATGAAACAGATGAACGATTAAGTCGATTGAATTGGACGAAAGAAGAACGATGGGAAGTACGCCAAGCCATTCAAGAAACAGGGATTCCCCTATTGTCTATGTGCTTAAGCGGGCATCGACGCTATCCATTTGGTTCGCCAGATGAAGCGGTTCGCCAAAAAGCGCTCGATATCATGCAAGCGGCGATTGATTTAGCAAGTGATTTAGGCATTCGAACGATTCAGCTTGCAGGTTACGATGTGTACTACACTGAAAAATCAGTAGCAACACGTGAACAGTTCATTCATCAATTGAAACAAGCCGTTCAAATGGCTGCCGCTAAAGGAGTCGTATTAGCGATTGAAATTATGGACGATCCGTTTATGAGCTCCATTACAAAATTCAATCAAATTAAAGCACAAATTCCATCACCTTATTTACAAGTTTATCCAGATTTAGGTAATTTATCAGCCTGGCCAGAAAATAATCCAGCACTTGAATTAGAACAAGGCATTGAGTCAATAGTGCAAGTGCATTTAAAAGATACGTTAGCGGTCACGCCAACGTTTGAAGGGAAATTTAAAAACGTCGATTTTGGTGCAGGATGTGTCGACTTCCGCGGATTACTCATGACTTTAAAACGGTTGGAATATAATGGACCATTTGTTGTAGAAATGTGGAGTGAAACATTAGATGAACCTATTCCAGCGATAGAAGCGGCCAAAGATTTCTTATGGCCAATGCTAAAGGAGGCGGGCTATATCAATGACTAATCAAGTAATCGAAGCAATGAAAGAGCGTGTGTATCAAGCCAACTTGGACTTACCAAAAGAAGGGCTAATCAAGTTAACATGGGGGAATGTTAGTGAGATTAATCGCGAGTTAGGTGTAATCGTCATCAAACCAAGTGGTGTCGATTATAACACTATGCAAGCCAAAGACATGGTCGTTACCGACTTAGAAGGGCACGTATTAGACGAAAATAGTATGAAACCTTCTTCCGATTTAGCGACTCACGTCGCATTATATCAAGCATTCGAAGGCATTCATGCGATTGTTCATACGCACTCAACGAACGCTGTAAAATGGGCACAAGCAAGACGAGATATTCCAGCTTACGGGACAACACATGCGGACACTTTTTATGGAGCAGTTCCATGCACGCGTCAATTAACAGAAACAGAAATTGAAGAAAATTACGAGCTCAATACCGGACGAGTAATCATTGAAACGTTTAAAACACGTCAACTCGATCCAATGGCTTGTCCAGGTGTAGTAGTTTACGGGCATGGTCCATTTACGTGGGGCGAAACATGTACTAAAGCAGTTCAAAATAGTGTGGTCTTAGATGAAGTAGCGGAAATGGCGCTTGGTACGGAATTATTAAATCCAAGTATTACAGCCATTGACCAATATTTACTCGATAAACATTATTTTAGAAAACATGGAGCAAACGCATATTACGGACAAGGCTAAGTAACCGATTTGTTGGCTCAAATTGTAAAAGGTTTGAGCCAATTTGAAAGTGAATTAAAAACAAGTTTAGGAGGATTTATATGAAGACAATCGCAGATGTAACAAAACAAAAATGGCTAGAAGCAACTTTTCCAGAATGGGGCACTTGGTTAACGGAAGAAATTTATAGCAAAGAAGTTGCCAAAGACTCTTTTGCTATGTGGTGGTTAGGCTGTACAGGAATTTGGCTAAAAACACATGAAGGTACAAACATCGTAATGGATATGTGGAACGGGACAGGCAAACGAACACACGGTAATGGAAAAATGCGTGTCGGCCATCAAATGCAACGGATTGGTGGCGTACAAAACTTACAACCCAACTTACGTAACGTCCCATTTGTAATTGATCCTTTCGAAGTACGTCACGTAGATGCACTTGTTGTATCACATATTCACTCAGATCACTTAGATATCGTCACAGCAGCAAATATTATGAACAACTGTCCAGAAGCTAAATTCATTGGACCAAAAGAAGTAGTTAACACATGGCTCAAATGGGGTGTGCCAGAAGAACGTACTATTACGGTTCGCCCAAATGATGTCGTTAAAGTAGGTAGCGTAGAAATCGTGGCTTTAGAATCATTCGACCGTACAGCATTAGTTACTATTGATGATCCAGAACAAAAATTACAAGGTAAGATGCCAATCGATATGGATGATATTGCGGTTAACATTCTTTTCAAAACAAGTGGCGGTAGCCTATACCATGGTGCAGACTCTCACTATTCAGTTATGTTTGCGAAACACGGTAAAGAACATGATATTGATGTTGCCGTAATTAACTTTGGTGAAAACCCTCCAGGAATTCAAGATAAAATGACATCAGTTGACGTATTACGTATGGCTGAATCACTACGGGCAAAAGTAGTTATCCCAGTACATCATGATATTTGGACAAACTTTATGGCTGATCCAGAAGAAATTGTATCATTATGGGAAATGAAGAAAGATCGTTTAGAGTACCAATTCAAACCATTCATATGGCAAGTTGGAGGACAATACAATTATCCACAAGATACCAACAAAATCCGATTCAACTTTGACCGTGGTTTCCACGATGTCTTCACACAAGATAATGACTTACCATATCCATCATTCTTATAAGATAGAAGAAAAAAGCTGATTGAATGCAATCAGCTTTTTTTGTTGGCAGAATATGCCAATATATAAAAAAGAATAACGCGTTAAAAATTTTGTTAACTAAAAGAATAATATTAAATGATGAGTTCGTTCCATTTATTCATATTGTGAATAAAATAATTTAATTTACTTAAAAAGGTCAAAATATACTTATATAAAAGTGTTTTTTTAGTAATAAATATCTATTAAAGGATAAAATGGTTAGCGTAAGATTTGTATATATGAATTATTGGTGTTACGATAAAAGTACCAATTTTGGAAGGAATTTGCATATGAACAAAAATAATAATGAAAAAAACAACGAAATCAGTCAGACAATAGCGCATCGTAAGTATACGATAGGGGGTGTCTCTTTTATGTTGGGCTGTATGGCACTATATAATACGCCCATTTTAGCAGATCAAATAACAGAGAAAACCCCTCACGTATCATTGAATGAACCCATTAACTCAGAAACTGAACGAGACGATCAGTTAGCACAATATGTAAAAAAAATGGCTGTCCCTCAAGTAGATGCTCTCACAGAAACAGATGTGAACCCCTCTACAGATTCTTTTACTAATCCCTCTGATGAAACTGACGAATTAAAACAAAAAACGCAAGTGAATTCCGAAAAACAACAAGTCAAGTCAAATAAAAATGTATCGACTGAGTTAAAGCAAGTAAATATTGCAATAGAAGGTTTAAATACGGAAGAAAAGGATTTAACAACAGTGACGCCTCATACATTTAAGGCGCAAGCAGATGTAGATGATGCGTTAAAAGTGAAAGTTGCATTAGAAGTACCAGACACTGTAGTTGAAGGCGATTATTTCCATATTCAGTTATCTAATAACATTGATGTAAGTGGCGTTTCACACCAAAAAGCAAATGGGATACCGGAATTGATTTTTAATGAACGTCCGATTGCCTATGGTGAAGTTTTTGAAGGCCGAAACATTATATATCGTTTCACGAAAGAAGTAGAACAATATACAGATATTAGCGCAGAGATTGAGTTTCCAGCCTTTATCAATAAATATAACGTTTTAAAAAATTCAGATCAAATGATTGAAGTAACAATTGGTGAAGTAAAGAAAAATAAAACGGTAGCAGTAGACTATTCGAAAAAAGTAGCGCCACACGATGTTGACTCGAAAGCGCCAATAATATATCCAAATGGTAGCGCATTGATTGATAATATCGATGAAGAAAATTTGACGATGGAACAAACTATTTTTTATAACGAAAAGAAAAACAAATTAGAAAATGGCTACATTCAAATCGCAAATGAAAATGGTAGCAAGATTCTATTTAATGAAGATGCAAAAAATACAATGAAGATATATCGTTTAAAAGAGGGAAAAGAATTAGCGCAAAGTTTTGCGATAAAAACGTCGGATGTTGACGAGTTAACAAGTAAAGATTATAAAGTAGAGATATATAATGGGACAATGACAATCATTATTCACCATAATGATAACGCACCTTATATTCTTAAATATCAAGCAGCATTTGAAAAGAGGACGGATGAAGAGGGAACGGCATTAAATACATCAATAACTTTCCGTTCAGATAATCCTAAAAACTCTTTTGAAAGACCATGGGAATATAAAAATAGAATTGCTCTGTTTGAACCTAAAGCAAGTAGTGAAGGTGAAAATATAGAGCTAATTCCTCCAATCAGTGAAAAAAATATTCTAACAGTGCCAAAAGTGACGGAGACACCAAAGATACCAGAAGTAGAAGA